>JAKBAP010000384.1 GCA_021808995.1 Planctomycetota bacterium
GAACGCCATGGCCGCGGTATCTCCGCACGGACAATGGTCAGATTCCGGCGACGTTATCATGCTTGTTCAAGGAAGAGTCTCGTCGCGCCAACCGAGAATCCTGGGACGGTGGGGGCGTGATTCCACGCCACGACGCTCTTATACTCTGAGGAACGCGGCGTGGGAGACTCCCCTCTTGCTCCCGACGCCGCCGGAATTCGACCCGACGAACTCGACATCTTTTGTCCACGACAGGGATTGCCATGACGATACGATCGCGGCGGTTGCGGCTCACGGCCGCGCGGGGGACGGCCATTTTACTGGGGGCGGCCGCGGTTTGCGGGCTGGGCGCTTTGGCCTGGGCGTCCGCGGACGATCCCGACGGCCTGGCCTCGGGGACCTATCCGGCGGCCTACGCCCTCACCGGGGCCAGGGTCGTGGCGGCCCCTGGGAAGGTTTTCGAGCCAGGGACGATCGTGGTGCGGCGGGGCGTGGTCGAGGCGGTCGGGCTCTCGAAGGACGTCGAAACCCCTTACGACGCGGAGACCATCGACGGCAAGGGGCTCGTGGTTTATCCTGGCTTCATCGACCTGGATACGACGATTGGCCAGCGCGCAGGGGTCGAGCGCTCGGCCACGGGGCGAGGTCGGCCGGTCGACCTGGCCGACGCCCCCCTGCCCGCCACTCCGCCGGATAATCGCAAGGGGCTCACGCCGGAATTCGACGTCGCGGGATCGCTCGAACTGACCGATTCCGTGGTCGAGCCGCGGCGACGGCTGGGATTCACCGCGCTCCTTTCAGCGCCGGCGGGCGCGATCGTGACCGGCAAAAGCGCCCTCGTGAGCACTGGCGGCCTTCCCCGGCGCGAGGCGATCTTGAAGTCGCCCGTCGCCCTCCACGTGCAGCTCGCGCCCCCGACCGAGCCCGCTCCCGCGGCGGCCGGTCCGCCCGGCATGGTCCCAGGCCAGGGTCGCCGGCGAGGGTTTGGGATGCAACAGGGACCCGGCGAGAATCCCTACCCGCGGGTTCTCATGGGCTCGATCGCCCATTTCCGCCAGGCGATGCTCGATGCCGAGCACCAGGCGAAGCTCCAGGCCCACTACGAGGCCCGCGGCGGGATCCGCCCCCCGTACGACCCAGCGCTTGAGGTTTTAGCCGCCGCTCGAGCGCGCAAGATCCCGGTCTGGTGGGAGGCGAACACGCGCGACGAAATCCACCGCGCCTTGGACCTCGCCGAGGAGTTCGGCACCACGGTCGTGATCACCGGCGGGCACGAGGCCGGCCAGGTCGTCGACCGGCTGAAGGCGACCCATACACCCGTCGTCCTGAAGCTGGATTTCCCCGAGGAACCCAAGGTCCCAACCCCCGCCGAATATCGCAAGCGACCCGCCGCCGAACGCGACGTCCCCCTTCGCGTGCTTGAGGACCGCAAGAAAAAATGGGACGAGCAGGTCGCGACGGCGTCCGTCCTCGCCAAGGCGGGGGTTCCGATCGCGTTTGCTTCCGAAGGGATGGAGCGAGCCGAATCGCTGCCAACCGCCATCCGCCAGATGATCAGCCATGGACTCACGGCGGATCAGGCGCTTGGGGCGCTGACCGGGGGGGCGGCCGCGATCGCGATGGTTGATGCTCGACTGGGCTCGATCGAGCCTGGCAAGCTCGCCCACCTGATCGCCATGACCGCCCCTTTTACCGACGAAAAGGCAAAGGTCAAATACGTCCTGGTCGACGGGCTCAAGTTCGAGATCAAGGCCGAGACGACACCCCGCGGCGGTCGCAATCGTCCTGGCGGCCCTGGTGGACCGGGTCTCGCCGACGCCGAGCGTCCGGCCGAGGAAAAGCCGGCGGCTCGGCCCGAGCCGGCTCCCGCCGCGCCCAAGCTGGCCGCCGCGGAGGAACCGGCGACCAAGTCCGCATCCGATCCCTCTCGTCCCCAGCGCAAGCGGGCCCGCTTGGCCGCGAGCGACGACGTCGCCCAGCCCAAGGGGGAGCCCGCCAAGGCCAAGCCCGAAATGGCCAAGACCCAGGCTGCTCCCAAGGCCAGGTCCGCGGGCACCCAGCCCAGCGAGCCAGCCAAGGCCAAGGCCGAGCCCGCCAAGCCCGAGACCCCCTTCGTCGACGTGGCCGCCGAGCTCGAGCAGGATCGTAAGCCCGCGCTTCATACCGGGGGGGACGTCTTGATCAAGGACGCGGTGATCCTGACCGTCACTCGGGGAAAGATCCCTCGCGGCTCGATCCTGATCGAGGGGGGCAGGATTAAAGCCGTCGGCACCGACCTCAAGCCGCCGCCGGGGATCAAGGTGGTGAACGCCGCCGGACTGGTCGCGATGCCGGGAATCATCGATACGCATTCGCACATCGCGGTCCAGGGAGGGGTCAACGAGGGGACGCTCTCGATCGTCCCCGAGGTGCGGATCAAGGACGTCATCACGGGCGACGACGTCGCGATCTATCGGGCCCTGGCCGGTGGCATGACCGCCGCCCGCATTCTCCATGGGTCGGCCAATACCATCGGCGGCCAGGACGCGGTTATTAAGCTCAAATACGGCAAGCCCGGCCGCGAGCTGATCATTCGCGACGCACCCCAGGGGGTCAAGTTCGCGCTCGGCGAGAATGTCACCCGCTCGCGCGGGCGGTTCCCCAATACCCGAATGGGTGTCCAGGCGGTGATTGAGCGCGCGTTTGACCAGGCCAGGGCCTATCGCAATCACTGGAACGACTATCAGCGAGAGCGCGAGACAAAGCCGCCCGCCGACCTGGGACCGCCCCCCCGGACGGATCTCAGGCTTGAGGCCTTGGCGGGCATTCTCGACGGTTCGATTCGGATTCATAGCCACTGCTACCGGAGCGACGAGATCTTGATGCTGTTGTCGACGGCCGAACGATACGGCATTCGCGTGCGATCGCTCCAGCATGTGCTCGAAGGCTACAAGGTCGCCGCCGAGATCGCCGCCCATGGCGCGAGCGCGTCCACCTTTTCCGATTGGTGGGCCTACAAGATCGAGGCCTACGACGCGATCCCCTTTAACGCCGCCCTCATGACCTCGGCCGGGGTCAGCGTCTGCATCAAGAGCGACGACGCCGAGCTCATGCGGCACCTGAATCTCGAGGCGGCCAAGATGGTCAAATACGGCGCTGTCAGCGAGGACCAGGCCCTGGCCATGGTCACCATCAACCCCGCCCGAGAGCTGGGGCTCGATGGCCGGATGGGCTCGATCGAGGTTGGAAAGGACGCCGACATCGCGATCTTCAACGGCCACCCCCTGGACGCGTACTCACGATGTGAGCTGGTATTCGTCGACGGGGAGGTCTTTTTCGAGCGCAAGGAACCCTCTGGACTCGCGCCCCGGCCTGGTGACCAGCTTGCCATGCCCGCCGTCGATCCCGCCCTCAGGGCTCGGACGATGGAGGTCTCGCCCCAGCCCAAGGATCTTTACGCCTTGGTCGGGGCCACGCTCCACCCCGTCTCGTCTCCCGCGGTCAAGGGGGGAACCTTGGTCGTCGAGAAGGGCCGGATCACCGCGATCGGGCCCGCCGGCACCCCGATTCCACCCGAGGCGCAGTCGATCAACCTGGCCGGCCTCGACGTCTGGCCGGGCATGATCGACGCCGGCGCGACGGTTGGGCTCTTCGAGGTCGGGAGCCTCGCGGAGACCCAGGACTTCGCCGACTCCGCCCAGTATCAACCCGAGCTCCACACGAGCGTGGCGCTTCACCCCGATAGCGAGCACATACCGGTCACCCGCGCTGGGGGCGTGTTGGCGTCGTACGTCGAGCCCTCGGGGGGTGTCATTTCCGGCCAGGGCTGCCTGATCAACCTGAACGGCTGGACGCCCCGGGATCTGGTGGTGGCCGACGGGGTGGCCCTCAATATCACCATCCCCACTCACATTCCCCGCGTCCCCGAGCCGCGCCGGCCCGGGCTCGGGATGTTCGGACCGCAACCCCCCGCGGCCGGCGGCCAGGCCGAGGCGATCCGACACCGCGACGAAACGCTCGAACATATCAAGCAAATGTTTCGCCAGGCCATCGCCTATGACGGGGTGAGGACCAAGGCCCTCGCGAGGGCGCTCGCGCCCCCCGCGCCCGACCCGCGGCTGGAGGCGCTCGTCCCCTACGCGACCGGGAAAAAGCTCGTGGTTTTCCATGCCGAGCATCCCGTCGAGATCCTCGACGCGATCGCGATCGCGAAAGAGCTCAAGCTCAACGCCGCCGTCTCGGGCGCGGGGGGCGCCTGGGCCGTGGTGGACGCGATCAAGGAGGCCAAGATCCCCGTGCTTCTCGGTGGTACCCTCCGTCTGCCGGCCCACGACCATGATCCCTACGACTCGATCTATTCCATGCCGGCCAAGCTCCACGCGGCGGGCGTCGCCTTTGCCATCCGATCCCAGCGCGGGGGACCGAGCGACGGGACGGCCTCGCGAAACCTGCCGTTCGAGGCCGCCTCGGCCGTCGCCTTCGGCCTGCCCCAGGATGCCGCCCTGCGGGCCGTTACCCTCGCGCCGGCGGAGATTCTCGGTGTCGCCGATCAGCTCGGCTCGCTCGAGATCGGCAAACGTGCCAACCTCGTGATCACCGCCGGCGACCTACTTCAGCCCACCACGCCGGTGGTCGGACTCTTCATTGGAGGCGAGCCCGTCACGCCCGAAAGCCGGCATACCCGGCTGTACGACAAATACCGCCATCGGCTCGAGCTCGTGAAGGCGGGGCGAGCCAAGCTCGGTCTTGATCGACCCGCGACCACGATCTCGGCGGGTGCCCGCGGGACCGCCACGCAAGCCCCCTGACATCGTCCCGACGGAGCCGGGTGGGGGACAAGCCGTGGCCGAGAGGGTCGTGGCCGGGAGGGGGACAGGCATCTTTGTTGGTGTACAAAAAAGCAGCCAGTCCCCGACCCTCCAAGGCGACCGAGTAACGCTTCGCACACCCCCGCCGCGCGAACACGCCGTACAAGCCCGAAGCGCCAGCGAGTGAATGCCGAGGCCGAGGAGGGGGCCG
>JAKBAP010000385.1 GCA_021808995.1 Planctomycetota bacterium
CGGGCTCGTCGGCGAGCGCGCTCACGGGGCTCCGGTCGAGCCGGCCGAAATGACCAGCACGCCCGAGATCCCGGCGCGGTCGACGTTCAACCTGCCAGGGCCCACCTGGCCGTTGACAACGGAAAGCCGGCGGGCGACTGGGAAAGTGGGCACACTGGGATCGACATCTCTGAACTCTTACGGCAACGACGATTTGTCCCTGATTCTGGGATCTGGTTTTCAGGGGTGAGTCTGGCCGCCGAAAAGCGCTGTTTCGTGAGCCGGCGCGAGCGCGGAATGCGCGCGCCGGCACCCACGCGCACGCGCGGATCAAGCGCCGCCGTAAGGGCGAGCTGGAGGAGGGTTGTTGTTCCGAGGTCGGATCAGAGCTGGGCCTTGACCGCGGCGACGACGGCCTCGACCGTGAAGCCAAAGTGCTTGAGTAGGTCCTTGGCCGGGGCCGACGCGCCGAAGGTTGTCATCCCGATCGCCTTTCCGGTGAGCCCAACCCAGCGTTCCCAACCAAACGTCGACGCCATCTCGACGGAGACCCGCGCGACGATTCCTGGTGGAAGGACCGAATCGCGATACTCGTCCGGCTCGCGCTCGAATTGCTCCCAGCAGGGAAGGCTGACCACGCGGGTGGCGATGCCTTCCTTCGCTAGCAGTGCGTGGGCTTCCACGCAGAGCGGGACTTCGCTGCCGGTGGCGATCAAGATCGCCTTGGGCTTGCCATCAGGGGCGTCGGCGAGAATATAGCCCCCGCGTCGCAGTCCAGAGGCGGGCGCGTATTGGGTTCGGTCCAGGGTCGGCAGATCCTGCCGCGAAAGGGCGAGCACGCATGGGCCGTGGCTGTGATTCATCACGTACCGCCAGGCCTCGGCGACCTCGTTGGAATCGCAGGGGCGGATGAGGGTCAGGCCGGGCATCGATCGCAGCGAGGCGAGCTGCTCGATCGGCTGATGGGTGGGCCCGTCCTCGCCGACTCCGATCGAATCGTGCGTGAACACGTACGTGACCGGGATTCGCATCAGAGCTGCCAGACGGATCGGCATCCGGCCGTACGAGCTGAAAATCAAGAAGCCCGCGCCAAAGGGGCGGACGCCAACAAGCGCCAACCCGTTCAAGATCGCGCCCATGGCGTGCTCGCGGACGCCGAAGTGGAAATTCCGCCCGCCATACTCGCCGATCTGGAAGGTCCCGGCCCCATCGAAGGTCATGAAGGTCTTGGTCGATGGGGCGAGGTCGGCCGCTCCGCCGATCAACCAGGGGACGGCCTTCGCGACCTCGGCCAGCACCTTGCCAGACGAATTGCGGGTCGCCGTTCCCTTGGAATCGGTCGGGAAGGTTGGCAGGCTCGTTTCCCACCCCTCGGGCAGACGCCGCGTCTGGATCAGCTCAAGCTCGCGGGCGAGCTCCGGGTGGGCGGCCTTGTACTTGGCGAACTTCGCGTGCCAGGCATCGCGAAGCGACTTGCCTCGGCGGCCGATCAGCTCCTGGAAATGCGCATACACGCCATCGGGAACCCAGAACTTCGCGTCCTCCGGCCAACCGTACGATTTCTTCGCGAGCTTGACCTCGTCCACGCCGAGCGGTTCGCCATGGGCTTCCTTGGTATCTTGCCGATGGGGCGCGCCAAAGCCGATGTGGCTCCTGACGATGATCAGGGTCGGTCGGTCCTTGGTCGCGTGGAAGCTCGCCCAAGCGCTCTCGAGCTGGCCCAGGTCATTGGCGTCGCTGACGTGGACGACATGCCAGCCATAGGCCTCGAAACGGGCACCCACGTCCTCGGTAAAGGCCAGCGAGGTGTTCCCCTCAATGGTGATGTGGTTGCTATCGTAGATCCAACAAAGATTTGAGAGTTTCCAGTGGGCGGCGAGCGAGGCGGCCTCGGACGAGATGCCCTCCATCATGCAGCCGTCGCCACCGAGCGAGTAAACATTGAACTCGATGAGGTCCTCGAAGCCCGGCCGGTTATATCGCGCGGCCAGCCAGCGCTCCGCGACGGCCATGCCGACGCTGTTCGCGAATCCCTGGCCCAGGGGTCCGGTGGTGGTCTCGACGCCGGTGGTGTGGTGGTATTCCGGGTGCCCGGGCGTCCGGCTGCCGAGCTGGCGGAATCGTTTGATCTCATCAAGGGAAACCGCCGGCGTCCCCAGGGGTTCGTCGTGATGACCGGCCGCCTGAACGCCCGCGAGGTGCAGCACCGAATAGAGCAACATCGAGGCATGACCCGCCGACAGCACGAACCGATCACGGTTGAACCACAAGGGGTCCGCTGGGTCGTATCGCAGGACGTTCTGATAAAGATCGTAGGCGACCGGGGCCATGGCCATGGGGGTGCCGGGGTGCCCGGAATTCGCGGCCTGGACACCGTCCATCGAAAGCGTTCGGATCGTATCGATGCAAGTGATGTCGATCGCTTGCTTGGCGGATTTGACTGGCGATTTCGATTCGAACACCGTGGACATCGCAGCGGGTCTCCCAGATTTCGATCGTTGGCCGGCACACAACATTCGCTACCATAGCACCTCGTGGGCTCTGTTGCGAGCCATCAGCGTTCGCGGGGGCCAGTCACCCCGGTCCGACGCGATCGAGCACATCCGAGGTTCAAGGCCCTAGCGCGTCCGCGATCCGCGCCGGCAGCTCTCACGGGGTGAGCACGGTGATGGGTGAAAGGGCGAATCCCTTGGGATCACGGGTCACGATCGCATCGAGCCCGGCCTCGATCGCGCAGGACACCTGGAGGTTGTCCTTAAAATCATTCCCAAGCATCAGGAAGGCCGATTCGGCGGTCGATCGCTCGACGCTAATGAGTTCGAACGAGTCGAGGCATTCCTTGAGAACGGCGCTGGCTCGCGAGGCATTGGCATTTCGTCGGACGATCGAGAAGATCGTCGGCAAGGACGCCACGGACAAGCACCCCGAGATCTGGCCATTGAAACTCGACTGAAGAACCGCCGAGGAATTCGCCAGCCATGGCCCCCGCGACAGAAACACGTCGAGCAAGATGTTGAGATCGAGCAAGACACGCCTTAGCCACATTTCTCCATGCGATACTCGTCAATCCATCGTTCGACCGTTGGGATCCAGGGCGTGCATTGTTGAGACGCCTCGGTGTTGCCAGGTGCGGCGTCGCACCCGCGAGATTTCACGATTTCGATGCTCGTCAATCGAACCGTTGCGAAAGCATGGGCGCACACCGTTCATCAGCCGAGTGACGGAGGAGCGAAACAGGGGAACTTGAGAACTGCCGGAGACAGGACTTGAACCTGCACCCGCTTGTTAGCGGACCAGCCCCTCAAGCTGGCGCGTCTGCCAATTCCGCCACTCCGGCTCGGGGGGGAATCTCATCGGTACAAGACCATCATGTGACCCGACGCGGGTACATGTCAAGACGAGAAGCCCAGCCAGAAGGTTCGCGGTACCGAATGGGGGGATTTTACCGTGCGAATGGCCTGGCGAAGACGTCAAATCGAGCGAGTTTCTCGGCCAGCGAGCGGGTTTCCGAATCCGTCAGGCTGGCGATGGGGGGTCGCATGGGGCCACAGTCGACCCCGATGAGCTTCATGACGGCCTTGGACGCCGCCAGAAACCCAAAATCGGCTAGGGTCTTCACCATCAAGGCCGCCTGAAGCTGCCGGGCCCGCGCCTGGACCAGATCGCCGGCGACCAGGGCCGCTCGCATTCGCTCGAAATGGGGGGCGGTAAAGCTATAGGTCGCGCCGATGGAGCCCTTGACCCCGAACACATAACCGGCCAGCAGGCCCTCATCACAACCCAGGAAGACATCAAAGGCACCCTCGTCGAGGGCGATCGCGCGCTGGAGCTCGAGGGGGTCGATATCCGAGAATTTCAGCCCCTTGAGCGTCGGAATCCGAAACCGGGCCTCGTGGAGCACATCGGCCGGGGAAAGCCGAACGCCGGTCGCGCCTGGGATGTGATAATAGTAAAAGGGGAGCGGTTCGGCCGCGGCGGCGATGGGAGCGCAGAATTCGACCACGTCGCGGACCGTGGCCGGCTTGAAATAGCTGGGTGCCATGACGGCGACGGCATGTGCCCCGGCCTTGTGGGCGTGCGTCGCCAGCGCGACCGCGTCGGACTGGCAATGATGGCCGACGTGGGTGGCGATCGTCATGTCGTCGCCGGCGACCTCGAGCCAGCGTTCGAGCAGGGCTCGTCGTTCATCGATCGCCAGCGAGGCCCACTCACCCGTCGTCCCACACAGGAAGACCCCCTTGACGCCGGAATCACGATACAGATCCGCCTGAAGCGAGACCGCCGCGAGATTGAGCCCCCCATCGGCATGAAACGGCGTGTGGGCTGCGGGAATGAGTCCTTCAAAGACTCGTGGCATGATTCGCTCCAGGGCAGGTATCGGGAGAAGCAATCCGAGAGTGATTCAATCTAACCCCCACTTCGCCCGCGAGCAAACCCACGGGTTCGCCCGCGCGACCGATCCAGGGACGATTAACCCATTCCCGTGATCTCTTTCACAATCTAATGGACATTCGTGGACGGCTTGCGGCCCGGCTCGTCCAGCTCCCTCGTCTGTTATTCGTGCCGGCCGGCGAGTCCGATCGCTGCGTCGATTGGACATATCATCCTTCGATCGGGGACAGGCCGCCCGGGAACGGGATCGCGCCCTAGCGGCCCTGGAGATAACCGCGCTCCAGGTTTTCGGCCTTTCGCGGCTTGAAGTCGGTCATGGGATCGAGCACGGTCGCCCCGTCCTGGTCCTTTTCCGTCAGTCAGATCTGGTCGCGTCGTAGACCCGGCTCGCCGAGCGTCGTACCAAGGAGGTTTGTATCGTGGGTCGTGAAGATCAACTGGCCGTTCCTGGGATTGCTCACGGGGTCATTGAATAGACCCACGAGCCGCTGGGCCAGCATGGGATGGAGGCTGGACTCGAACTCGTCGATCATGAGAACGCCGCCCAGTGGAATCGCCGTATGGAGCGGCCAGGCAAGACCGAACATCCGGCGAGTTCCA
>JAKBAP010000021.1 GCA_021808995.1 Planctomycetota bacterium
TGGGCTCGCGCCCGATCACGATATAGCGAACAAGCCGGGGCGTCGGGTCGTCCGCGAGTGTCAGTCTGACAGTGAACTGACGAGCGTTTTCGACCTCGGTCCGAGCCAGGATCTCATAGGTTGAGAGCCGCTCGCCAGGTTGGCGCTGTTGGTCAATAAACTGGACACTGGACGAGTTGATTTGTCGGGGGGGGTTGGCGGAATCGCGCCAGGTGGCGAGCGCCCAGTCGAGGGCCTGGCGGGCTTCGGTCCAGGTTGGAAGGAAGGCGGGGGGTGTTTCCGTCCGCCTGGAATCACAGGCTAGGGGGGTCGCGCTCAGGATCACGCAGGCCGCCGTGAGCGCCCGTTGAGTCAACCGTGTCCGAGTCGCCGCCGTCATGAGCCGTTGGCCATCTGTTTTGGGGAGTCCGCGAAATTGGCGCGGGCTTGCTTGTGAAACCGCCAGGCGGCGGCTAAGATCAAGTTTATCACTGCGAAGAGTTTGAATGCTACCACCTCGCCCCCGCGCGGACACGGGACCCTGGGTCGTCATGATTTATCGTACCTCAACACGACGACGTGCTCCGTTCGCCGCCCTGATCGGTCTGGCGCTGGCGTCCGTGTTTTCGCCCACGGCGAGCGCGGGATGTACGCACCCAACCTCGCGGGTCACTCAGGTACTGGGCGTGTTCGTCGACCCGATCATCCTGAGCGCTGATGACGGATCGCCCGCGACCCCGTCGCCGTCCCCCTCAAGCCCCTGCGCCCATGGGGCCTGCGCGCCGGCCTCGGCCCCGCCATCCTCGGCCCCGCGGATCACTGACCTCGACCGGCCCGAAGCCTACGGGTGTGCGATACCATTGGCGTGTTCCAGGGCGAATCGATCAAGCCCGTGGGCTGATCGCTCCAGTAGGCCCCAACCCCAGTCTCATCCCTCGAGCATCATGCGGCCTCCTCGCGCCGGCGTTGCCTGAACTTTTCCTATTCATACGGGCTCTCGTGAACGCCAGCCGTGATCCGTATCTTCACCTTGGTGGGCCGTGGACCCCATTTCGCGAACCCTCGGACCCATCGTGGACGAATGCGATCCACGCGCGGGCTCAAATGGCCGATGATTCCTTGTCGGCATGAGTTGGTATCATCGTTTCGACGACGATTATTCGTCATTTCGCGTCGTCGCCTTCAGGTGTTGTTGGTTGACTTATTTCTTGATATTCCAGGGAGTTGAATCATGAAGTCCAAGCGTCCGGGATTCACGCTCATTGAGCTCTTGGTGGTGATCGCGATCATCGCGGTCCTGATCGCGCTTTTGTTGCCGGCGGTACAGGCGGCCCGCGAGGCGGCCCGGCGTGGGCAGTGCCTCAACAATCTCAAGCAGATTGGCCTGGCGATCGCTAATTACGAGAGTGGTTTCAAGCTCTATCCGTTTGGTAAGGGACTCAGCTACGGGACCAGCATCCCTGGTGCCGTCGTTTACGCGAGGTGGTCGGCTCAGAGCCAGTTGCTGATGTTTATCGAGCAAGGGAATCTTTTCAACAGTATCAATTTCAATCTTCCCCCCGAGACTCCGGGCATGGCTGGGGCGGTTCCCTTCATGCCTCCGTATCAAGACCCCAATCGCGAGAACATGACGGCCTGCCTGACCCAGGTCGCGGCGTTTCTGTGCCCCTCGGACCAGCCCCCGATCGGAACCTGGCCAGGCGGCAACAACTATGTGGGCAATCAAGAGACGTGGGCCTGCGACCTTTCGGAAGGTTTCCCGAGCACGGTCGACCCAGCCGCGGTGCCGCGGGGCATCTTTTACTTTAACAGTTCGGTTCGAGTCGCTGGGGTGACCGATGGGTTGTCGAACACGGCCTATTTCAGCGAACGGATCCGGGGGACGGGCTCTCCCAATCCCCGGACGGACATGTTGGTGAACGCCGCCCAGACGTCGATGAACGCGACCTATCTGACCTGTTCGCAAACCAACGTGCTGACCGCGCCGCCGCTCACCAGCCGCTGGGGGATGAGTTGGGTCATGGGAGAGAATTGCTGCACGGCCTACAACCACGTTGGGCCTCCCAATTCACTGAGCTGCGCCGGCCTGGGCTTTCCAGGAAACATGGCGAATATGTCGATGCAGGTCCCCCCATCGAGCCTTCATCCCGGCGGTGTGAACGTGCTCTTTGGCGACGGATCGGGTCGGTTCATCAAGAACTCGGTCAACCTGGTGGCCTGGCGTGGGCTCGGCACGCGAAACGGCGGCGAGGTGCTCTCGTCGGACGCGTATTGATCCCTCATCACTTGAATGGAGCCCATCCGATGAAGCGACAGTCGAAATGGGGATTGATGGCGCTGGCCTGGGGGTGGGTGGTTTTGGCGTTTCTGGCCGGATGCGGCCAGGAAAACGCGCGATTCACGCCCAGCGCCGACGTCGCCAAGAGCTCGCTGGAGACCGCGCTTTCCGCCTGGCGCGACGGGAAGCCCTGCGGCCCTGTCGAGGCGACGCCGCCGGTTCACGTCGTGGATTCGGTGTGGCAGGCGGGGGCTCGGGTGGAATCGTTCTCGATCGGCGACGAGGAAGACCTCGGCGACGGCACCAAGCAGTTCCTCGTCAAGCTCTCGATCAAGGAAGCGAAAGGAGCCCGCGAAAGCGAGGTCCGCTACGTGGTCCACGGCCTGGAGCCGATTTATGTGTTTCGGGAGGACGATTATAAGCGATTCCTGAACATGGATAACAATCCCGAGCCACCCAAGGGTCGATCGGCCGTCACGCGATCCCGGCGGGGCGTGAAATGATCGGCGTGAGCGCGATCGCGCGGGGGGCCTGGTCCTCGTTCAAGTTGGTCCAGATTCGCCTGCGGGTCCCGATCGCGCTGCTCGCGGCGGCGGTGGTGGTCGGGCGCTGGGAGTCGATCCAAAACGCCTGGGATTCGCTCGGCCGCCGCCTGACGGTCGAAAGCCTCCAGGATCGAGCGGTCTCGAACGACACCGAGTATTTCTGCCCGATGGATCCCGGCGTCGTCTCCGACTGGCCGAGCAAGTGCGGGGTCTGCAACATGGCGCTCGTGCGTCGGAAGCGCGGCGAGGCCGTCGCCCTGCCGAGCGGCGTCGTGGCTCGGATGCAGCTTTCGCCAGCCCGAATCCAGCTCGCCAACATCCAGACGACCGCCGCGAGTTTCCAGGCGCTTTCGCGTATCCGTGAGACAGAGGGGGTGGTGGCGCGGGTGGAGGGAGCGCTCGCGGTCGTCGCGCGGGTGCCCGCGCGGGATCGCGCCTGGATCGTCCCCGGGCGAAGCGCCCAGGCGTGGCCGCTGGGATCGCCTGGTGTTTCGTCTTCGTCGGCCAAGGTGGCGAGGGTGGAATTGAGCGAGTCTGGCCCTCGTGCATCGCTCCGGATCGTCGCGGTGTTCGACCTCGTGCCCGAGTGGTCGCGCGAGGGGGTCCAAGCGCGGCTCGTGATCTCGGCCCCGCTGGCCGATCTTGAGCCGTTTCGTTCGCTTCCCGAGAACCCGCCGCGGCTCGAGGTATCCGAGCCCAGGCGCGTCTATGTGTGTCCATCGCATCCGGAATCCATCGGGTTCGAGGCGGGCGTTTGTGGTTTGGATGGGCGTGAGCGCGTGCCGGAACCCCTGGGCGAGTTTGACCGCGCTCGGTACTGGTGCCCGATGCATCCCGAGGTCGAGTCCACGCGGCCGGGGGTCGAGTGCAAGGCGTGTGGTGGAATGCCCTTGGTCCCGCGAGTCGTTGTGTATCGCCCGCCGGGACGGGTGCTGGCGGTGCCCCGTTCAGCCTTGGTCGAGGTTGATAGCGAGGGGAGGGGGGTGGTTTATGTCGAGTCGGCCCCCGGGATGTTTGACGGCGTCTCGGTGGTTGTTGGTCCGCGCTGCGGCGACGATTATCCGGTGGTTTCCGGGCTCGCGCCGGGAGCTCGGGTGGCGACCTCGGGGGCCTTTTTACTCGATGCCGAGACGCGGCTAAACCCCGGCCTGGCCTCGGCCTATTTCGGGGCCGGCCGAAACCCGCGCGAAGGGGCGGCTCAGGGCTCGCTCGTTCCCGCCTCCGTTGACCTCAAGGCCCTCGCGCTCGGCAAGCTCGCCCCGGCCGACCAGGCCTTGGTTCGGGCCCAGGCTCGCTGCCCCGTCACGGGCAAGGACCTGGGCTCAATGGGGGTTCCGATTCGCATGGTCGCCGACGGCAAGCCGGTCTTTCTCTGTTGCGAGGGCTGCCGTGACGCATTTCAGAGCAAGCCCGGCCAATATCTCACGAAACCGACCGTAGCCAAGCCATGATCGACGCCGTCATCACGTACTCGATTCGTCATCGGGCTCTGGTGGTCGCCGGGGGGGTGTTGCTCGCGATTCTTGGCGGTCTGGCGGCCTGGACGACGCCGGTCGACGCGATCCCCGACCTCTCCGAGAACCAGGCCATCGTCTTCACCGAGTGGCGAGGCCGCGGCCCTCGCGAGATCGAGGACCAGATTACCGAGCCGCTTTCGACCGGGTTGCGCGGGCTCGCGGGCGTGAAGGCCGTTCGGGGCTCGAGCGAGGTCGGGTTTTCGATGATCAGCGTGATCCTCAAGGACGGCCTGGACGTCGCCACCGGCCGCCTGAGCGTCGCCGAGCGGCTGGTTCGTCTGCGAGCGAATCTGCCCGCGGGTGTCACTCCCGAGTTAGGCCCCGACGCGGCCGCGACCGGACAGATCTTCTGGTACACGGTCGAGGGGAAGGGGCTCGATCTGGGGCGGTTGCGCGCGATCCAGGATTTTCAGGTCCGGCCCCAGCTTGCCGCGGTCGAGGGAGTAGCCGAGGTCTCGAGCGCCGGCGGGTTCCCGACCGAATACCGCGTCACGCCCGACGTGAGGGCTCTCGAGCGCCTGGGGCTCTCGCTCGAGGACCTGGCCCATGCGGTCGCCGACGCCGACGCCGTGGTCGGCGGCCACGTCGTGGTCACGGAAAACGCCGAGCACGTGGTTCGCGGAATCGGCCGGCTCGGCTCAAGCCTCGCCCCGGGGGACGAGGGCTTTGATTCAGCCCGGGCCATTCACGATCTGGAGCGCGCTCCGATCCCCTTGCCCGGCGGCGGAGTGGTCTTGATTGACGAGGTCGCCCAGGTCACGATCGCGCCCGGCTTTCGCCGGGGAGCGCTCGAGAAAGACGGCAACGAGGTCGTGGGCGGAGTGGTGATCTTGAGCCGGGGCTCGAGCCCGCTCTCGGTGATTCGCGCGATCAAGGCCCGAATCGCCGAGCTGGCCCCCAGCCTGCCCGACGGGGTTCGGATCGTGCCGTTTTACGATCGGACGCCGCTTATCAAGGGAGCGATTGGCACGGTAACGGGGGCGGTCGTCGAAGGCATGATTTCGGCGTCGCTGTGTGTGCTAGTCATTCTTTCGCACGCGCGGACGGCGATCGTGGTCGCGGTCTCGCTTCCCATGGCCGCGCTAGCGTCGTTCCTGATGATGAGCATACTCAGACATCTGGGATTCATCGAAGGATCGATGACGGCCAGCTCGCTGGCGGGGATCGCGATCTCGATCGGGGTCCTGGTCGATTCCTCGGTGGTGATGGCTGAAAATGTGATGCATTCCTTGAGTCTGAGGTTTGGGGCGACGGTTGTTCGCGGAGACACCCGTGGGGTCGTCCTGCCCGCGTGTCTGGAGGTAGGTCGGCCGATCATCGCCTCGGTGGTCGTGATGATTTTGTCGTTCTTGCCCGTATTCGCGCTTTCGGGGATCGAGGGGCGGATGTTTCATCCGCTCGTGGTCGCCAAATCCCTGGCCCTGGTCGCGACGGCCGCGCTGTCGATCACGCTCACGCCGGCCTTATGCTCGATCGCGATTCGGGGTCGAATTCGGGCCGAACAGGAAAACCCGTTGATTCGGGGTTTGATCGAGGTCTACCGGCCCGTGCTCTCGTATCTGATCGATCGGCCGGCGGCGGTGACGTTCGTGGTGGCCGCGACCATGGGTTTCGGGCTCGCGCCCCTGGGAAACCATGCGCTTTTCCTCGGGAGCCTGTTCGTGGGGATCGTGGCCGTCGCCCTCCTGGCCCGGCGATGGGTGACGGCGGTGCTGGCGCCGTCGGGGCTTGTCGTCGCCGCACTGATCGCCACCTCGATGATGAGCCCGCTCGAGCGCGAGGCCATGACCCCCCTGGACGAGGGAATGATCATGGACATGCCAATCACCGTTCCACGAGCGTCGTCGGCCCAGACCATCGACGACATGAAAGCCCGCGACATGGTGCTCTGTCGCTTTCCCGAGGTCGACATGGTCGTGGGAAAAGCCGGCCGGGCGGACACACCGACCGACCCCGCCCCGATCGACATGATCGAGACGATGGTCAATTTTCGCCCCCGGGAATTCTGGCCCAGGCGCAAGCTTTCACCGCGAGACGCGCGGGCACAGTGCGAGTCGGCCCTGGATGAGCTCGTCGCTCGCGGGATCGCGCGCGCGCCCGAGACTCGGGATGAGCGCGGGCGGATCATCGACCAGGCTACTCCCTCAGCGCTGGCGCGTTTCGACGCCGCCAGCCGCGAATACGCCTATCATCGGTATCAGGAGGTCTTGAGCGACACCGGCGGGGTCGCCCCCAGCTCGATCCATCCCAGCGAGCCAGCGGAGATCCAGGCTCTCCCCATCTGGCGACGTCAAGCCGCGGCCGTCGATCGCGAACTGGCCACTCGGGCCGCGCCTATCTTCACACGATTGATCATCGATGAGTTGCTCGAGCATCTGGTCGTCGTCGATCAACAGGTGGCCGACCACCGCGTGGCGTCCGCCCGAGCACGCGCGGCCGGGCTCGCGCTGGCCACTCGGCCCCATCGGATGCGAACCGGCGAGCATCACCACGCGGAGGCATCCGGGGAATCGATCCCCCTTCTTGAACCCCTGCCGGCCCTGGACGCGATCCAGGGCGATCTCGCGGACCAGTTCGCGAGAGGTCTGATGCTCTGGAAGGCCGACCGCTCGAGCCTCACCGAGTATGGAGGCGAGCTCGACGCCGCCGTGTCGACCCCCGGCTGGACCAATGTCTGGACCATGCCCATCCAGAACCGGGTCGACATGCTCGCGACCGGGGTCAACTCACCGATCGGGGTCCGCGTGCTGGGCCGCGACCTGGACCAGGTCGTTCGTGCGTCGGAGGAGGTCGCGCGGGTGCTCAGGGACCTGCCAGGGGCGGTCGAGATCGTCGCCGATCCCATCCGCGGCAAGCCCTCGATCGAGATCCGGCTAGACCGCGATCGAGCGGGCCGGCTGGGGGTGGCGGCGGCCGACTTCGCCGCGACGATCGAGACCGCCCTCGCGGGGAGGGCCGTCGCCACGATCCACGATGGACGCGAGCATTATCCCGTCGTCGTGCGACTGGGCCGGGATTGGCGCGACGACGATGCCCTCGCCGATCTGCCCATCCCCACCCGGGGCGATCGGAGCCCAGGGCGATTCGTCCCCTTGTCACGCGTCGCGGTGATCTCGCGAACCGTGGGCGCGGCGACGATCAAGAGCGAACGGGGACTCCTTCGGAACTATGTTCGTATGAACGCACAAGGAGTCGACCCCGCCGATCTGGTGGCGCGGGCCCAGGAAAAGCTCAAGCGCGAGGCCAGGCTTCCCGACCAGGTCGCCCTCGAATGGACCGGCCAGTTCGAGCACGCGGCCCAGGCGAGACGGACCTTGATCATGGTTTCGCCCCTGGTGCTGGTCCTGATCTTCCTGGTGCTCCACGCGACCTACCGTGACCTGGCCGACACCCTGCTCGTCATGGCGGCGATCCCGGGGGCGCTCGCGGGAGGGCTCTTGTTTCAGTGGTTCCTGGGAATCAAGTTGTCGGTGACGGTCGCGATCGGTTTCATCGCCTGTTTCGGCATGGCGGCGTCGACGGGTATTATCATGATGGTTTACCTGCGAGAGTCCGTGGCCAGGGCCGGCGGGCTTGCGGTCCTGGACCTCGCCGGCCTGCGCCAGGCGGTCCTGGACGGCGCGGTCCATCGGCTGCGACCCAAGCTGCTCACCGAGGGGACGGTGGTCATTGGGCTCGCGCCGCTACTCTGGGCGAGCGGGGCGGCCTCCGAGATCATTGGCCCAATGACAGCGCCGGTGCTCGGCGGCATCCTGGTCGCCGATGAGGTGATCGACCTTTTCTTGCCCGTCCTGTTTTACTGGACCCGCGCCCGGCACCTGGGGCGAATGGGCGACGCGCGGCGGTCGGCTTAACCACGCGAGAGCAGGTAAATCACCACCCCGAGCAGCACGGCCGAGAGCAGCCCCAGGACGATCCCCATGAGCTTCCAAAACCGGTAGCCCGCGATCAGGGCCTTGAAAAGCGCGATGATCTTGGCCTCTTGCTCACCTTCCAGGAGCGGCATGGTGCAACAGGTGAGGAGGATCTCTCCCTGGAAGGTTACTGAAGGACAGATGCCCGCGAGCAGGTCGGCCACGATGGGAGTAATCGTTGCGGGACAGGTGCAGCTACCCGTACAGGCCCCCGCGCCGACGCGTTGATACATTCCGTTGAGTAGCTCGTATTCACAGCCACCGCATCCGCACCCGGTGAGCGCCTGATTCGATCCACAAAGAGACCGAATCGCGGCGTCGACCGATTCGTCGCTTTCTGGCGTGGTCATGGGAGTCGTGGTTCCTTTCGAGGGTAAGGGGGCGTATGAAAGGCGAATCCAGTGAAACCTTGTCCGTGACCGGTCCGCTCGTCATGGAAGACCCTTGACGATCCGGAAGCCCGTATAACTGTAACCTTCGTTGGGTCTTCGCTCGTCGAGCCGGTCATGATTGGGCCGGGCGACGAGCTCGCCGTCGACATAGAGATAGCAGCCGCCGCGCTGGGAGATAAAACGGATGGTTTGGCAACTCGCCCCGTCGGCGGCCCCGCAGCGGCACAAGCGGTCGTGGACTGGGCTCGGGTTGTAGCACCATTCGATCAGGTTGCCGAGGATGTCGAACAGGCCGTAATCATTGGGGCGAAGCTCGGCGACCTGGTGGGAGCGAAAATCGGCGTTGGAGATCCCCCAGGCGTAACTCCGAATGAGAGTCGGATCCGGGCCGAAGTAGCGATTACTGATCGTGCCGGCTCGAGCGGCCTTCTCCCACTCCGCGAGGCTGGGGAGCCGATAGCCGCGGCGGGTCGAGTAGTTTGGGACCAATTCCAATCGATCGCCGACGCGATTGGCCGAATAGCAGCGCTCGGATTCGGGAAGTCCATCGCGCAGCGTGCGCCAGTTGCAATATTCGGCCGCGTCGTTGTAGGAAACGAAATCGGCGGGCAGTTCAGGCCGTGATTCGATGGTGGAGAGATTCCGTTTTCTGATCGCGACATGCTCGGGCTTGAACGCGAGATAGTCGCGCATCGTCGTTTCCGCGACCCCAATGGCGAACCGTGGGAGCGGCGTGGCGATCGGTCCGGCGACCGGTATGGGATCGTCCTCGCCGCCGATGATCGCCATGGTCTTGCCCCATGATGTCACCAACCAGCGCCGGCCGTCCGAGGGCTTTCCTCGCATCGACGCATCGACCTCATCAAGTAAATTCCCCGATCCAAGACGACGAAGCAATCGAGCCAGGCATGAATGGACGCCAGGGTCGGGATGATCGCGATAAAGCGAGGCGAACCGCGCGATGGTCTCCTGGAAAAGCCCCTCGTGACTCTCTCCCTCCGAGAGCTCCGACAAGGCTAGAATAAGCCTGCGCTGAATTGACACGTCGGGCTCGATCGCGAGCCGATCGACGAGGACGCGGGGGTCGATTCTTGACCGTGCGAGCCAGTCGAGCAGGTAGGCCCCGCGTTCGGGGTCGGGCGCGATCTTGAGCTCGTCGTAAGCGTGGCCCGCGGGGGTGCTAGGACTGTCGAGAGTGATCAGCGCGGCGGCGGCGCGGCCCCTGCGCGGCACCGGCGAGGCGGGGTCGTCGAGAACCTGGAAGAGCATTGGGGACACGACGTGCCAATGAGGTCTCAGGCTGGTTGTCGCGATCGCGTGCTCGTCGAGCCCGAGTTCGAGCAAGAGCCGGGCGAGTTCCGGCGCTCGCTCGGGCTCGCCCTCCAAGAGGGCCAGGGAGAGTCGAAACTCACTCGCGGGATCCCCGACGGCCCTGGCCCTGGCCGATCGCAATAAGGGATCAACCCATGACCTTATCCGTGAGATTTGAGCGAGCTTATCGGGAAGCTGAATGACGGGGACGGTGAGGACGTCTTGCAAGAGCGCCCGGGCCTCGATTCTCGATTGCCGGGCGTGCCAGCCGAGGGACGCCGCCAGAATCACCGTCGCCGCCACGCCCAGAACCGCCGCCGTCGCCCGCCAGGGCTTGCGCTTCACCCATTTTTCCAGCCGAGCCCAGGGAGACGGCGTCGTGATTCCGGTCGGGCGATACTCGAGGTAATCGCGAAGGGCCTTGGCCAGCGCGCCCGCGCCGGCGATTCGCCGCTCGCGGTCTTTTTCCAGGGATTTGAGGCAAATTGCCTTGAGCTCCCGGTCCACCACCCGGTTGCCGGCGCGCGGCCAGGACGGCTCCTCGTCGATGACCTTGCGCAAGACCACCATTGGGTCGTCGCCGGTGAACGGGGGGCGGCCGGTCAACAGGGCGAACAGGGTCGCGCCCAACCCGTAAACGTCGGTGCGATGATCGATGTCGCTCCGCCCCTGAGCCTGCTCGGGCGACATATACTCGGCCGTCCCCATCACCTTTCCCGAGAGCGACGTGAAATCGGTCGCGTCAAGTGACCGGGCCAGGCCCAGGTCGATCAGATAGGGACGGTCGTTTTCGTCGACCATGATGTTCGAAGGCTTCAAGTCTCGGTGCAGGATGTTGTGGTCATGGGCGTATTGGACCGCGCGGGCGATCGCCTCGACATAATAGGCGGCCTTTCGGGGCTCGAGCGGGCCGTCGCTGAGAAGCCTCTGGGCGAGGCTTCGCCCCTTGATGAGCCTCATCGAAAAATAGAGCAACCCATCGACGTGGCCCGCGTCGTGCAGGGGGACGATATTCTCATGGTCGAGGGAGGCGTGGGCCTTCGCCTCGTCCGTGAACCGCTTGGCCGCTTGGTTGTTGGAATTGGTGGTCGAATCGCCCCGCCAGTCGGACTTGATGAGCTTGAGCGCGACGATCCTCCGCGTCCCCCGCTGGAGCGCTCGGTAAACGACTCCCATTCCCCCATGGCCAATCCGATCCAGCAGTAGATAGTCACCCACTTGCCGCCCCAGATCGCCATTCAACCGGGGGAGCGTCTTCAGATCCCCGGGATCCCCGGCCAGCGTGCTGATGTCGACCGTGGGGGCATCCCCGGCGGGGACTGGCATATCGACCGGAATCGTCGTATCGCCGACCGCGCTTGGCCGATCGCGGCGAAAGAGCAGGTCGATCTCGCTCCGAAGATCGGCGAAGCGAATCGCGTATTCGACCGCCGAGGGATGCTCTCCAAGATCACGCCTGAGCTCGAGCTCAAGCTTGACCAGTTCCAGCAGTAAGATCCTCCGCCCCGTGGCCGGGACGGCGTCAAGATAGGCCTCGATACAGGGCCACTCGCCCCCCCGCCACGCCTTTTCGAAGCGATCGCAAGCCTGGTCGACCCACTCGGCATCGGTCAAGGAGAGAGTCTCGAAATTGGCCGATGTGTCGCCGGTCATCATCGTCACTCCGCGGAGAGAATTTTCCGCACGAGTTCGAGTTTTCTGATCACCTTTTGCCGCGAACAGCCCAACCGGGCCGCGATCTCATCGCGGCTATATCCCTCGAAACGCCAGTAAGCGATGATTCGAAGGCTCTCATCGGATCGCGAGAGCCGCTCAAGCAGGGCCTCGAGCTGCTCGGCCGCCATCACGGCGAGATCGGGCGGGGGGGTCGGCGAAACCACATTCTCGTCCAGAGGCGCTCGCTCCCCGTCGGGGGAGCGTTTTTGGCGGGTCGCGTGCTTGACGTCGTTTCGCGCCTTGCGAACCGTCACGCAGGCCAAAAGGGCCCAGAGGTCGTCACGATCACGAAGTTCGGGAAATTTGCCCTGGTTGAGCCCCATCACGACGCATCCGAGCGCCTGGGAAGCGATGTCCTCACCATCAAGAACCGAACGAAACCGCGAGGGGAGCCGCAGCCGGGCCAAGGCCTCCAGCCTGGGTGAATAACGATCCCAGATCCGTTGGGCCGCCTGCTCGTCACCCTTACGCAGATCGCCGATCATGAGCGTTACGGAACCGTCGGAAGTCATGGCGCGCCCTCCCGCTTTCGTCGAATCCAGTCCTTCCACCAAGGAAATCAACATCGTCCAAGAATCAGACCGCGAAATCCAAAAAAAATCCAAAATTCACGCCTGAAGAAAACAGGCAACCACCCAGATCTTGCCTGAAACCTCACGGAGGGCCATCGAGCCAGCGGTGGGATGATCGAGCGACGCGCTGGTTCGGAAGGCCGATGGTGGCCGAGCGCCCGACCAAACCACGAGCGCGGCCAGCGCGCAAATCCAGATCAGGTAGAGCACTACCGCGGCGGCGAAGCGAACCCGCGGGGATCGAATCAGGACAGCCATGACGACTCCAGGAACAGGGGGGACGAATCGATCCAAGGGCCGTCACGCGCCAGGCCCCAGCTCCACGCTCAGGTCGTAAACATCGTCAAAGTCAGCGCGGGAATCGCTCGAGGTCTTTTCAAGGTCTCCCGCCTCGATCAGATTGAAGACAATTTCGCCAAGGTCGGATGTGGTCCGCACCCCCCATTGGCGTAACACCGTGGCCGAGAGCCCGCCGTATTGCTTGAGAGCCAGCTTCCGGACAGTCTCACAGAGCTCCGGTCCAGTCACGTGCCCGGCGTCGCGATCGGCCTTCCGCGTCCGGATCTTGCTTCCGGATTGCCCGGGCCGGCGACTGTCGCGGTCGCGGTTCACTCGCTTCAGCTTGGCTCGCCGCGCGTACTTGAGCGCCTCGATCACGAATGCATAGGCCTCGATCGAATACCGGGGATCACGCGCGATGATCCGCGCTAGCTCGTCGCGAAAGTTCAATTCCAGGCTCCCCCGTCGTTCTCGCTCGATTCCTGCTCGCCATCCGTCCTCGATTCCCCGGCCGCTTCCCCCTGTCGTTTGCCCGAGCTCAACACCTCGAGTTCGCTGGAGCTCACGATAATTCGCCGATGATCGTCGAATTCGACCACGAGCTTCTTGGCCAGGACGTCCTGGGCCGTCACTCGGCCCTCCCCCTTGGGTGTTCGCACCCGTGATCCCACCGCCGGCAAGGTCCGCTCAACCTCGCGATACGTGTCGTACTCGTACCTCAGGCAGCACTTCAGTCGCCCGCACCGCCCCGAGATCTTGCTGGGGTCGAGCGTCGTCTTCTGGAGCTTGGCCATCTTCATCGAGACCGGGGGCATCTCGCTCAGGTGCGTGTTGCAACACACGGGTTTGCCACAGTCGCCATAATCGGCCAGTAGCTTGGCCTCGTCTCGCACTCCAATCTGACGCATCTCGATCCGCGTCCGCAAGACCCGAGCCAGGTCCTTGACCAGCTCCCGAAAATCGACCCGTTTCTCGGCCAGATAGTAAAAGATAACCCGTTCCCGGCCCAGGAGGATTTCGACGTCCACCAGGTCCATCTGAAGCTTACGATCGGTGATTCGCTCGTGGCAGGTTGTGAACGCCGCTCGCTCCTCCTCGGTTGCTCGCTCCTGGATCAGCCGATCCTGGGGCGTGGGAATCCGAGCGATCTCGCCCAGCGGCCCCCGAGATAAGAACCGCGCCGTCGTCTCCGTGGCCGCGCAGAGCACTTCGCCCATCTCCGTCCCCCGATCGCCCCGGACCACGACGGCGTCGCCCCGAGAATGCACGTGCTCGGAAAGCCCCGTGAATTCTCCCAGGTGCCGCATCCGGCCGAATCGAACGACGTATCGGTTTTCCATCAAGCGTCATCCGTTGAATGGCGTGCCATATCGAGCCGAACCGCCGCGAGTCGTGCCTCTTCCCGCGTTTTACCCAGGCTGCCCGGCGATCGGAGCTTGTCGGGGAATCGTCTATTCGCGGAAACCCAACCGGCGCATAATACCGACCACGATCCGTGGCTCGGGGAATGGAGGACACACTCGATGGTCAATGACAACTTGCTCGCCCTTTTGGTCTGCCCGCTCGGGAAAGCCCCACTCCGAAGAGAGGGCGATAGGCTCGTTTGCACTCGCTGCGGACCCCGGTTCGCGATCCGAGACGACATCCCCAACATGCTCATCGAGGACGCCGAACTCCCTCCCGACCACTCCTCGCTAGCCAGCCTTGAATGCATCCAATCGGGCGATGCCAAGCTCGACTGAGCCCCTCAGGGGGTCAGCTCCAGCGTCGGCCCCCCCTCAATTGAAACCCGATCACCCACGGCCATTTTGCGCCTTTTGCGCAGTTCAACATCGCCATTGACCCGAACTAGTCCCTCGGTGATGAAGGACTTGGCCTCGCCGCCGCTTTGCAGAAGCCCGGCGAGCTTCAAAACTTGCGTCAGATTGATTGATCGATCGCCGATCATCACGGGGATCACGGTCGGCCGGCTCATGGCGATTGGACTCACGCCTTCCACAAACCCCATTCGCCAAATTGAAACCCCACCGGGATTGTCGCTCGCCCGGAACGGGATCGGCGAGCCCTCACGAACTGTATCGCCCGCCACGGGATCGTACAAGCGCGCGGCCGGCGAATCCGTGGCGTTGGAAAAAAGTCGTGGTGGCCAGAATCCACCAAGCCTCGAATCCCTTGACCCCGCCCCCTTCGTTCGAAATTCCGTCGAGACGTCTTGGTGGCGAGCGCCTGGATCGCCCCAATAATCTCTACAACACACGATTTCATATCAGTTTGCAGGTTGACTTCGATCGCGACGACAGGGATTCGATGTTTCCGAGATCGATCTCCCGACACGCGTCGCCGGGCGAGGGTGAGCCCGCTCTCTTGGAGGTTTTCAAGCAATGGCTTGACATGAGATCAAACTTCATGAAAGGATAGTCCGATTTTTCATGGTTTCTTAACAGTTTCTCAATAATCTCTCCCTACCCTTATTGTGGGCTGTTTAATTGGCGTCATTCTGTTTCCGTCACGGGGATCGATGTCCGTCCCCGGCACCTTTGGAGGGTCTCCATGATCGCGCGGCCTCTGGTTCGTAAGCCTGGATTTACCTTGATCGAGCTTCTGGTCGTGATCGCGATTATCGCGGTCTTGATCGCCTTGTTGTTGCCGGCGGTGCAGTCGGCCCGCGAGGCGGCACGCCGTGCCCAGTGCACCAACAATCTGAAGCAACTGGCGCTCGCGGCCAATAATTATGAGTCGACCAACGGCGCTTTCCCGGGCGGGTCCTACTCGAACTATAACGGAGGCACTCCCGCGCCGGGTTGCTCCACGGGTGTTGTCCCTTGCGACTTCCCCGAGAATTTCAGCGTCTTCGTGCGGATGCTCCCCTTCACCGAGCAGTCGCCAATGTACAACTCGATCAATTTCAACTTGACCTCAAGCAATTTCCAGAATCTGACCATCTGTGGCGTTCGCCTGAGCTCCCTGACCTGCCCCAGCGACACCAAGAACGAGCCCGTCCCCTTGATCATCGGCACGCCCAACTCCTCGTTCAACATGCTGACGTCCGGGATGCCGGCGGGCAACTGGTTGGAGTGCTATTCGAGCTACGCGGGCAACTGCGGTACCTGGGATTTCGGCTACGCCACCTTCAAGGGCCCGACGCTCTTCCAGATGTACAACGGCACGGTCTATAACGACAGCACGGTGCGAATTTCCGCGATCACGGACGGGACCAGCAACACGTTCCTGTTCGCCGAGCACAGCCACGCCCTGGCGGTCAATAACGACCCGTATTACTACGTGTCGGATAACTCGTGGCAGTCGGGTCGCTGGTACGACACGCTGTTTTCGACCCTGTACCCGATCAGCACCAACCTCGGTGGCAGCATGGCCGCCGCCAATGGTCCCTACGGCTATTACGCCATCACGGCCGCCAACAGCCTGCATCCTGGCGGCGCGAATTTCGCCTTCTGCGACGGATCGGTCCACTTCATCAAGTCGACGATTCAGTCGTGGTCGTTCAACACCGGGAACACCGATCCCTACGGCGACGCGATCCCCGATGGCGCCATCGCGACTCCCGACGTCAACTATTCAGGCGATCTTTACTATTCGTTTGGCACGGCTCAGCTTGGCGTCTACCAAAAGCTCTCGACGCGGGCCGGCGGCGAGGTCATCAGCTCCGACCAGTATTGATCGATCCTGTGTCACGTATGATCCATCAAACGAGGCGAGTTCGGGCCAATCAGCCCGAACTTTGCTTCGTTCTCGTTCGCCCCAAGAGATCGATTTTCATGAGATATCCCAGCCCGCTCGTGCTCGTGATTGCCTCATCGCTCGGACTGGCCGCCTCGTTCGCGGGGTGTGGCGGATCGAGTGCTCCGGTCCCCTCCGCCCCACACAGCGGCGCGATGTTTCCACTCCCCAATAACAAGGGCTTTTTCGAAATCCGAACCGAATCCGGGGTGAAACCCGGTCGTGGTGGTCGTTCACGGTCGGCCAAGGTGGAAAAAACCCCATTCTTCGTCTTTTTCTACCAGGCCGACGGATCCACCGAAATGACCCCGCCACCGACCGACGTGACGGTTAAGATTGGCTCCGCGGAAAAGAACACCCCCGTCTCGCTGACCCCGCAAGCCAAGAACACCGAGGGAGCCATCCCATTCGCCGCCCCCGCGGCCAATTACCCGGACGCCTTCCGCGGTGAGCTGAGCGCCAATATCAACGGCGAAACCGTCGTGGCCCCGTTTAGCTTCCGTTGATCGGCGGGTCCGAGATCAGGTTTTCATCGGACACGGTCGCCGCGTAGGGCCGCCCTCGCCACGATACGGGGCGGCCTAGGCGGTCACGTCCGAAGGCATACCACTGGATCACGATCAAGAACAGCACCCCCAGGGGATGCAACGTCGCTCCCAGGTACGACTGGCGAAACCGAGCCGCCGCCAGAAATCGAGGCATCAGAGCCGAGGCCGTCGCCAAGGCCAAAATGGGAATCGCCATCACGGGCCAAGCCTGGGGCCAACCCGCCAGGGCAAGAGCCAGAAATCCCAAAGGCAACACCTGCCCCCCCAGCAAGATTACCGTCATCGGCACGATCAAGCGCGGGGCGGCCAGCCCCTCGCGCGCGTTTTTGGCTAGCCCGCTCCAGAGTGCCCGGGGGTCGGAATACATCCGGCACGACGCCAACCCAGTCGCGTCAAAAAGATCGGTCGAAAGCCCAGCCGTCCGGTAGGCCCGGGGCAGCTTGATTCCATCATGAAGGGTCGCGCGAATCGCATCGTGCCCTCCCGATCGGTCGTACGCCTCGCGGGTCGTGATGAAGAGCTGACCGCAGCCCGCCGCGAATCGCGGGTCCCGGCCGCGCCTCATCCGTCCGAGGGGCAAAAAGCCCAGCAAAATGAAATGGACCAGTGGAATGATGAGCGCCTCAAGGATGCTTCCCGTCTCTTGCCTGGGGATGCCGCTGGCCAGGTCGGCTCCCTTGGACGTGAGAAACGCCGCCATTCGCGCCAGCGCGTCCGGCGAGAGCCGCACGTCGGCGTCGATGAAAACCAAGATCGGATTTCGGGCCAGCCGACTGAGCACCCAGCAGGCGTGCTGTTTGCCACACCAGCCGGCCGGTAGCGGCGGGGCCTCTTCCAGGCGCACCCGCGAATCCCACGTGGACATTTCGAGCACCAGGCTTCCCGTGCCGTCCTCCGAGTGATCATCGAGCACCACGACCTCAAGCTCGACCCCCTGGCTTTCAAGCACGGACGCCACCGCCCCACGGATCGTCGCTTCCTCGTTTCGAGCGGGGATCAGCACCGAGATTCTCGGCGGCCCCAACGTGAGCTCGCCCACGGGTGGGGGGGGCGCGTAGAGCCTCACGTTGACCAGAAAGCACCACGCCGGCACCACGGCCAGAATCAGGGCGAAGATGGACAAAGCCAATAGCCAGATGCTCATGAGTTTCGCGGGATGTCGGGTTGAAATGGATCGTCGCCGGACCGCGCTCGCGGGGTGGGCTTGGGCTCGACCCGATGCTCGGGCTCAAAGGGCGTCCTGGCGAGCATCGCCCGGAACCGTCGCCAGGCGTCGTAGACCCCTCCCACGCCGGAAGAGCCCATCACCACCGGCGTGAACAGCTCGGGATCGCGCGCGCGGGCGGCCGAGGCGAGCTGATCCTGGGATTCCTCAAGCGCCCGCCCGAGCACACGTGTCCACTCAGCGGGCGTCCGCGAGCGCGGGGCGGGCACGGGGATCGCCTCGCCAAACCACGCCAGGGCCTCGGGTGCCCGATCGTTCCAAAAAGGATACTCGAGGGCCAGTGGAATGATGGTCGCCCCCTCGAGCCGATACGCCAAAATGCCCACTCCGTCCTTCAGTGTCACCGGCCTGATCCGGGGGTCGACGAACTCCCCCTGCGGGGTGATCCACAATACCGATTCCGCGCGTGATAGGATGTTCAGGCTGGTTCGCAGGAACGCTCGGGCACCCTCGGCGGTCCCGGTTTCGACGGCAAAAAAACCGAGTTTCGCGAGAAATCGGTACTGGGCCAGCCCCTTGGCCTCGATCGGCGCGTAGTGCCCGCGATCCGGCGGCATGAACGTGCTCAGGATGATCCCGATCAAGGGGTCCCACCATGAGGGATGGTTGACGATGATGATCACCGGCCCCCCCGGTAAGGCCGGCAAGGGTCCGCCACGCGCGACGCGGATCGCGTGAAACGACCGTTTCGCGTAGCGGATCGCCTGGACGCGAAAGAGGCTGAGGAGCCTCGGTGAGATCGTGGGCAGGGATGCGTCTGGGGCTGGGATGACTTTTCTCCATGGGCTGGCCGCGCCACCAGAGCCATTTTTGCCGCGGCGACCCTGTCTCACAAGCCCGAGACAGCGGGCGCGATCCAGGCCCACGCGATGCCGTTAACTCAGATCGTCGCGAGCCGCGCCGGCCTGGTCGATTCAGCCAGGTCCGCGACCCGCGGCGATGGCTCGACAACTCCATCCTGGTCCAACGAATCGGCCGCGATCCAGCCCGACATCATCACCATCGGCATTCCCGGCCCAGGGTGAGCAGCGCCCCCCGCGAGGTAAAGCCGGGCCACGTCCGGCGAGCGGTTCCCCGGCTTGAACGCGCCGGTCAGGCGCCCATGACTCGCCAGGCCATAAATCGCCCCATTCAAAACCCGATAACGATCGTGAATATCTTGAGGCGTCAGGACATGCTCGACCTTGATCCGCGACCGGATATCGCGAAGCCCCGCCGTCTGTTCGAGCTTGTCGAGGATCGTCTCCCGATAACGGGGCAGAAGCGCCTTCCAATCGTGACCAGGGCGCAGGTAGGGCGTGTGGACCAGCACATAAAGCGCCTCCCCACCCGGAGGGGCGACCCCGCGCTCGGTCACCGCGGGAGCGCAGACGTAACAGGTCGGATCAGGGGCGGGCTCGCCTCGGTGATAGATCCAGTCGAATTCCTCGCGCGGATCGGACGAGAAAACGAAATTGTGATGCAATAAATGATCATATCGACGATCAAGGCCCAGATAAAGCACCACCCCCGAGCAGGCGGGCTCATAGCCTCGCCTGCGCTCGAATCGGGCGGCCGCGGTTTCGCCGGCGAGCAGCTCGCGATGGGTGCGAACGGCGTCGCTATTGGAGACCACGGCCGCCAGGGGAATGATCTCTCCCGCGGTGGTTTTCACCCCCGAGACCCCACCCCCGGCGTCGAGCGTGATTGACTCGACGTCGACCCCCGCCCTGAGCTCGACCCCGAGGTCGCCGGCCAGCCGCGCGAGCGCCTCCGCGACGGCGCGGGTCCCTCCGCGGGGATACCAGATCCCCTCGCTGGTTTGCATGTGGGCGATCCCGCAGAGAACCGCGGGCGATTGCTCGGGCGAGGATCCCACGTATTGCGTGAAATGGTCGAGCATCTGGGCGATCCGAGGATCCCCGACGTGGGCGCGAATCGTGCCCGCCACCGTGCTCCAGGGGCGCATGGCGAGGACGTCGCCCAGCACGCCGGCGCTCATCGTGGCCTTGGGATCGAACATGTCCTTGAGCGAGCCGATCGATTTCCAGAAGAAATACCGCCCGGAGATCTCGTCGAGCCGCCGCGACAATTCCAGGAACCGCGCGTAGCCCTGGCGGTCCCTGGCTCCTGAAAAATCCTCGATCGTGGTCGCCATCCGGGCCGGCTCGGCGTGCAAGTCGAGGGTGCTTCCCCCCACGAAAAAGGATCGCCACTGGGGGTCGAGCCGTACCAGATCAAGAGCGGACTCGAGCTCGCGCCCCGCCTCGGCGAATATTCGCCTGAGGACCGACGGCATCAGCAAGATCGTCGGCCCCATGTCAAAGCGAAAGCCCCCTTCGCCATGAACAGCCGCCTTACCCCCGAGCCAGTCGTTCTTCTCGAGCAAAACCACCCGGTAACCGCGCGCGGCCAGAGTGCAGGCCGCCGCCAGGCCTCCCAGGCCGCCCCCAATGACCCCCACTCGTTCCGATGTTCGTCGTGTCATCGTGCAAACCGCTCCCGCGCTCAAGGCTTCGCTCAACTTACCTCGATCAGTTTCTCGGAGGCACGCGCCGGTTCAACGGATCGACTCCTGGCCCGCGCGTCCGAGATCGTCGGCAGGCTCACGCCGAAATCCTCCGCGATCAGTCGCGATGTGATCTTCGCCGATTCAAAAATCACCGGCAACCCGCTCCCAGGATGCGTGCCCCCCCCAACCAGGTAAACCGACCGCAGGTCCCCGAACCGATTCCTCGGACGCAGATGCAGCATCTGCGACAGGCTGTGAGTCAGGTTGAAGGTCGATCCCAGGTGGATCTCGTAACCCTGATCCCAGTCGGCCGGCGTCACCATCTTCTCATAACGGATCCGCGAAGCGACGTCCTCGAGCCCGATCTTGGCGAGTTGCCGGATCGCCAGCTCGCGAAACCGAGGCCCCTCGATCGACCAATCCACGTTCGGGTGCTGATGCGTGACCGGAACCAGCACGTACAGGGTGCTCATCCCCGGCGGCGCCAGGCCAGGCTCGGTGACACAGGCGTTTTGCACGTAAAACGAGGGGTCGCTGGAAAGCTCATGTCGCGATTCGATGTCGTCAAGGTTGGCCAGGTAATCACGCGCCAGATAGATCGTGTGGTGCGCCAGGTCGTCCTCGCGCCCCTCGATCCCGAGATAGAGCATGAACGTCGAGCAGGAAAACCGCTTCCGCGCGATCGCCCGATTGGACCACCGTTTCCGCAGCCGATCCGGCACGAGCCGGGTCATCGCCCGGGCGAAGTCGGCGTTGATCACCACGGCGTCGGCCAGGTGGACCCCCGACCGCGTCCGCGCCCCGACGGCGCGACGCCCCTCGAAGAGGATTTCCTCGACTCCTTCATCAAGCGAGATCTCCACCCCCATCTCGCGGGCGATCCTGGCCATCATCTCGCTCACCGCCCCGCAACCGCCGATGGGGTGATAGACGCCATATTCATACTCGAGAAACGAAAGAATCGAAAACAAGCTCGGACACTGAAACGGCGACATGCCCAGGTACTTCGACTGAAACGTCATCGCCAGGCGAATCCGGGGGTCCCGGAAATATCGCCTGAGCTCGCCGTCGAGCGAGTTCCACGGCCGCAAATGAGGAAGCGCCCTCAGCAGGTCGGGCGAAAGAAGGTCGCCCCAGCCGTTGAACGGCGATTCCAGGATCGGGCGAAAGGCGTTCATCTTCGCCCGGTTCTCATTCATGAATCGGGGCAATTGCTCCGCGTCCGCCGGAGACAGCCGCGCGATCTCGGCCCGCATCCGATCGAGGTCCGGCGTCGCCTCGAGCTCGCCCCCCTCGCCAAAAATCAGCCTGTACTGCGGATCCAGCCGAACCAGGTCGATCTCACGATGCAAGTCCCGACCAATCGCGCCCAGGATCGATTCCAGCACACGCGGATAAAGGAAAAACGTCGGGCCCAGATCAAATCGAAATCCCTGGTCGCCAATGGTCGTGGTCCGCCCCCCCACCCGATCCATGCGCTCCAGGACACGCACGCGAAAGCCCGCGGAAGCCAGCAATAACGCGCTCGCCAGGCCCCCGGGACCCGCTCCAATAATGATGATCTGCTTGGACTTACCGCCCATCAAGGGTCCTTTGCCAGTCGCCACCTGGCCCATCGCGTCAACACAACGAGAAAAGACTCAAATCGCCGTATTCTTCATCCACGTCCCAGGAGTCCGTGAGCCAGCGGGTCGAGCAATTGACAAGATCACGCGCCCGAGGGAATCGTCCAGGGAGGCTTGAAGGCTTATCCGTAAGCCGTTGTAGACATCCAACTAACCACGTCAAGCAAGATTCAGAGTCGTTTCCTCATCGCGACACCGACGGGTTTTATCGTCGTAGGTGGGAGGAGCTTGAGCGAAGATGAAGTCGGTATAAGAAAGATGCACCCTTTCGAGCATGCATGGAAAACTGGTACTGACAATAATGACTGGGCGGGTTAAGATCAATCTTTTCGAGCCAGGATCTTGATAAGAACCTCCAAGGAAGGTCTTACGATGAACCGAACCGTAACGGTCGGCGAGCTGGTATCGTTCAAGATGAATACGGGTCGGACCCTCAATGGGACGGTGGTCCAGCGCATCTCGGAACGTCGTCAGCCCGTGATCTTGCTGATTGAGCTGGCCAGCGGCTGGCGGTGTTTCCGTCTTGAGGAAGAGGTCGGCGAGCCGACCACCGGGGTCAAGGCGTTCTCCCACGCCTGATCGGGATCCCCGGGGCATTCCTAGCGGATTGGCTTGATCGGGTCCGCCGGATCGGGCTGATCGAGCCGGGCGCGAAAGTCGGCGAGGGCTTGGTCGAGCGGTTTCATCAGGCCCGCTCGCCAGGAATCCAGCCGTGGGGTCAGGAGCCCCCCGGAAAGCGGTCGGGGCGCGCCCTGTG
>JAKBAP010000386.1 GCA_021808995.1 Planctomycetota bacterium
AGTGGCCGGCGACAACGGAACCTTCACGATCCTGCCCAAGGCCCGTGGGATCACCCGATGAAGTGTCCCAACCCCGAAAACTGGCGGGGCGAGAGGCAAGGACCCACCTTTTCGCCCACCCCAGCCCGTTGACTCCGGCCCAAATCTTGTTTACTCCAGACGGATCGGGTCCACGGGTTTTGTCAGCCTCTCAGGGAAGACCGGTCGGGAAACCATGCGCATCATCAAATATCAGCAAGACAATCAGGACTCCGTCGCCATTGGCCTCGTGCAGGCCGACCACGTCATCCCCCTGGCGACAGGGGTGCATTGCCTCACCGACCTGCTTCACTCGCCCGACCCGGCGAGTACGGTCGCCGGCTTGATCAAGACCGCCGGCGATCCCGTTCCGCTCGCCGCGATCCAGATCCTTCCCCCCATCGACGACCAGGAAGTCTGGGGCGCGGGCGTGACCTATGAACGGAGCAAGAGTGCTCGCGAGCGTGAATCCGACCACGCCGCCACGTTTTATGATCTGGTCTATCGAGCCGATCGGCCCGAGCTCTTTTTCAAGGCGACCTCGAACCGCGTGGTCGGGCCAGGAGGGACGGTACGCGTCCGTGCTGACTCAAAATGGTCGGTGCCTGAACCCGAGCTTGCCCTTGTCCTGAGCCCGAGCCTCGAGCTCGTCGGCTTCACGATTGGCAACGACATGAGCGCCCGCGACATCGAGGGCTCAAACCCACTGTATCTGCCCCAGGCCAAGGTCTATTCCGGCTGCTGTGCCTTGGGTCCTTGGATCACCCTGAAGGCCGCGTTTCCCGATATCAAGTCCGTGGAGATCGAGGTCGTGATCGCAAGGAACGGCGCGACGGCGTTTTCCGGACGGACCGCGCTCGCACGAATGGCCCGGACCTTTGAGGAACTGATTGGCTGGCTGGGCCGGGACAACGAGTTTCCCAAGGGGGCGATTCTGCTCACGGGGACGGGAATCATCCCGCCGGACGACTTCGCGCTCCAGACCGGCGATCAGGTTTCGATGACGATCGAAGGGGTGGGGACGCTCGTCAATTCCGTTGGATAAACCGGGGAATCCCAACGAGAAACCGCTCCCCCGAAGGCCAAGGGAGCGGTTTTGCAATCGCCATGGAGTTCGACAGGAGCTGGCGTCTGGCCGTTTCCTACCGTTGAGAGAGCATGGAGAACTCGCCATGGCGACGGATCGCCAGGCGATCTGGGATTACTTCTTGACTTCTTCCTTCGTGGGGGTCGGCATGGCAGCCTTGGTTTCGGGGGTCTTGCCGGGAGGCGTCGCGCCAGGCGCGGCCTTGGGGACCGGCGAGGTGCTGGCCTCGGGGGTTTCCTCGGCGCAACCCGCGACCAGGAACGTCATGAGCACCAAGCTCGCCAAAATCGAGCCAGCCTTGATTCCAAACTTCACCATCGTGGGGAAACTCCTTGATAGACCGCGGCGGGACCGGGCGTCGCTCGCTTGCTCTCCCAGTCGGCACGTGCTTCAGGGCCGCGGGTCGGCTAGGACCCACGGGCGACGAACCGGTCCCATAATTCAACCGAGTCGGATTATAGTGAATGGCCTTCTCGGGTCGCAACAACTTACTGGCTTTTCCGTGCCATCCCTGAAATCGACTCGACTCGCGTGCTCCCGCGAACTGGGTGACGTCCTGGCGCGCCGTGGCTCAGTTGCGGTCAAGTCTCTCGACCCCAAGGAACGATAATATTCATGGACGAGCGGAGGATTCGCTCGAATCGAAAGGTGCCCGCATGGCGGCCGATCGACGACCAAGGCCCTCGCCGCCGGTCGCTGGCTCGCGCCTTTCCTTTACGCTCCCGCCGACCCGTTCTCTCCGCTTGAGGCGAGGAATGACGCAGACCATCAGTCCAAGGATTTCGTACCCCGATCATGGGATCGCGGTCGTCGCCGAAGCGATTCGAGCCGTCTCGGCCCGTGCTCGGACCATTCCCATCGCGGCCGATTCCTTCCTGCTCGAGGATCTGGCCCTGGATTCGCTCGACCTGGTTGCCGTGATTCTCCGGCTCCAGGATCATTTCCAGGTCGAGCTCGACCCCGACCTGATTCCGAACCTCCGCCAGGTGACCGACCTGGTCTCGGCCTTTGCTCGGGATGAACAAGCCGCCGCCTGATTCGACCGCCCCGGTTCATCATGGAACCAACACACGGTCAGGGAGCACTTGACCCTTCGCTCGGGGTTTGGTCGGATAGGGTCCGTGGCGATTTCCCTCACGCCCCTTCGTGCATGACGTCATCGTCGTCGAGCCGGGCTCGAATGCCTTTTTCGCCATAACCTCTTGCTGGATTGTCCATGAGCGTCTGGTCGTTGCTTTCGCTCATGATCGTCGTGCTCCTGTTACCACGGCTGGTTTTCAGTCCCGGGATCACTCGCCCGGTCAAGCCTGAGATCCACGGCTTCCTTCGGGTCGTGGCCATGCTCAACGCCCTCTATTGCCGGCTCTGGCATCGCTTTGAGTGCATCGGGCCCGCGCCCCTTCCGGCCAGCGGGGCCGCCGTCTTGATCGCAAACCACACCTGCGGCGTCGACCACATGCTACTCCAGGCGTCGAGCTCACGCTTGCTGGGCTTCATGATCGCGCGTGAGTATTACGACAAGAAATCGATCCACTGGATCTGTGAATACATCGGCTGCATCCCTGTCGACCGCGACGGGCGCGACTATTCCGCGACTCGGGCCGCCCTGCGTGTCCTCGCCACCGGCCGCGTCCTGCCGATCTTTCCCGAGGGGCGAATCGTCCCCGAATCGGGTCGAACGCTGGGCCCCATGAAACCCGGCGCGGCCTACCTCGCGATCCGCGCTCAGGTCCCCGTCATCCCCGCCTTCATCTGGGGCACCCCACCAACCAACGAGATCGTTCCTTCGCTCACCACCCCATCGGAGGCTCGGGTCATGTTCGGGCCTCCGATCGACATCAGCGAGTTTCCTCGAAGCCGTGCCGGCGACAAGGCCGCCCAGGCCGAGGTCTGCCGCCGTTTCGAACACGCCCTCCTGACCCTTCAAGCACGCGCCCTCGCCAACAACGGCAACCTGTGAAAACGTCATGCGCGACCCAAGATTCGCGGAAATCCTCGTACGCTATTCCCCCCTAGTCCAGCCAATCGGGGAGATCGAGAATCTTGGTGGCGCGGGGGGACTCTCGGGCGCGATCCTTTATCGCTATCCGTCGAAACAAGGCCGAATGGCGCTGAGACGCTGGCCAGGCGATGAATCGGGGCATGCTCGCGTCCTTCGAATCCACCAATGGATCGGTCGAGCAGTCGACCTTGACTTTATCCCGGTCCCAATTCGCGACCAGGTCGGCGCGAGCCTACAGGTCTGGGACGGCGGCCTTTGGGAGCTCACGCCGTGGCTTGAGGGCTCAGCCCACCTCGTTTATCCCCCTGAAAATGGCCCCCTGATCGAAGCCATGGTGGCCCTGGCGCGGTTTCATGGTCGGCTCGCGGGGGAAGGCGAACACAAGCCGTCGCCAGGGCTGGCACGGCGGCTCGAGCTGGTCGAGTCTCTCTTGAGTGGCGGATTTGACGTGCTCAAGGCCGCCATCCCTGACGATCCACGCCACTCACAAACCGAGCTCGCCGGCCTGGCCATGCGCTGGCTTCAGGGGGCAAGGAGCCTCGCGCCGCTCGTGATCAACCCCCTCGCCTGGGCCGCCATCCGGACGATTCGCGCGCAGCCTTGCCTGCGCGACGCCCGGCCCGAGCACTTTCTGTTCCAGCGCCTTTCACCGGGTCCTCGGCTCACCGGCCTGGTCGATTTCGGCGCGATGGATGTCGACGGCGTCTCCGGCGACATCGCCCGGCTCTTTTCCGAATGGCGCGTCCGCGAGCCCGCGCTACGGGAGCTCGCGCTCGAGGCTTACGGCCAGATCCAGAGGCTCGACCCAGACCAGATCGCGCTGATCCCCGTCTTTGAACAGAGCGCGGCCCTGCTAGGGGGCGAGCGATGGATCCGCTGGCATTTCCTCGAAAACCGCCGCTTTGACGACCTCCGCGCGGCGGCCCAGGGCCTCGCACGCGCGCTGGAGCGACTGCAATGGCTCGCCCGGGAGGTGCTCGGACCATGATTCCAGGGTTACGCCGTCGGCGCGGGCGGCCGCGGCGCAGGCGAACGCGTTCCTTGCCGTTCCACGCGACGGCTCACCCGAACAAGAAACGAGAAAACGAAAAAGTAAGGTCTTGACGAATCACCAGCCGAGTCGTCTATTATCACCCATCCAGTCGTAGAGCGATTGATTCGTGTCGGGTGTCGAGCGGTTCTTATCCAAGTTCCCGCATCGGTGCTTCTATGAATCTCCATCGTCCCTTTCAACTCGGCTCGTTGTTCCAGGCCGGTGCCCTAGGGCGGCTCGCGCTGGTTTTCGCGCTCGTCGTCGCGACGGTCCAGGGACTTATGGTCGCGCTCTCGATCGCCAGCCCCCGCGATGGCGGCCGCGTCGAGCAATGGCGCAAAAGCCGCGAATCGTTTCAGCGAATCCCCGAGGAGCTCTACCATCTGGATCGCTTCCGCGCTGTCCGCGGCCGCGTCGTCGACGAAACGGGAAATCCCGTCGCCCTGGCCCAGGTACGCTCGGTCAGGCTCGACGAGTTGGTCAAAATGGGCTACTCAGGGGGGGGCGATTTAGGTTCTCTCAAGGCGCTTCCGGTCGAGGCGGAAACCTTGGCCGACGATCAAGGGCGCTATGAGTTCCCTCATTTGAGCGTCGGATCACGGACTTTTTTCTTCGCCGCCGCGGGCGGGATCTTGCTCCGGCGGTGAAGGACATGATCGTGGTTCAGGATGGCTTGGGTGCCCTCTTGGACGTGACGCTGGAGAGGTCGCGGTCGCTGATCGCGTGGTCGAGCGACGCCTCGGAATTCACCTGCGAGGGGCTTCCGGCCGGCCCCTGCTTGGTCCGCGGGTTCGACGTCTTGGGCCGGCTGACCTT
>JAKBAP010000387.1 GCA_021808995.1 Planctomycetota bacterium
GTGGTCCCGCGACGCCTCGGAATTCACCTGCGAGGGGCTTCCGGCCGGCCCCTGCTTGGTCCGCGGGTTCGACGTCTTGGGCCGGCTGACCTTTGCCCGCGGCCTCTACGTCGCGCCCGGAACAGAAAGCTCCCTCGCGCCGGGGATCTGGACCAAGCTCGATCTCGAGGAGCCGGACAGTCGCGAGGTCTCGGGCTTCGTCCGCTGGGAAAATGGCGGGCCTGCCGTCAAGGCCGAGGTGTACGTGCAGAACTCTGGCGATTTCCGTCGTTATTCGCGCAAGCTCGAGACTGACGAGAACGGCTTTTTCCGCGCCGGCGGGGTTCCGGCGGACGAGACCTATTTCGTCTTCGCCGTGCCGCCCGGCGACACCGCCGCGATCCGCCAATTCGCCTACTTCACCACCCCGGGTTCGCTACGCAAGATCACCCGCGACGCGACCTTGCATCCCCATCGGATCGCGGGCACGCTCGGCGATCTCGATCCCGAGACGACGTTGCGCCTTTCCGCCATCGAGGCCGGTGGCGAGCGCATCGTCTGGTCGACCCGCGCCGATGCGTCGGGGCGGTTCTTGGTCACGAATGTCGCCCACGGGCGGTATCGCGTCGACGCCGTATCCCCTGGGCAAAAAGTCGTCGCCCGTTCCGAGGGCCTGGAAATCGGCGACGGCCGCCTTGAGGCCGGCGTTGAGTGGTCGAGGAGGTAGTTCGGAGATTTCGAGTTCGCGTGGTTCGTTTCGTGTCGAGGAGTTTTGTCGAGAAAAACCATCAACCGGGAGGTCTTCATGATTCGTTTGCATTTGTTGACTCCGTGTCTCGCGGTGGGCGTCTGTCTGGCGATCCTGGTCCCGATTCGGGGCGGGGACACGGCCTGGGATCCCGACGAGCAAGACACGGCACTCTTCGACCAGGAGGCCAAGACGTTCTCGCGGCCCCTGGCGGCGGCGCCGGTCAGCCCCACCCTGGCGAAATGGAAAGACGCCGCCCGGCCCAAGGCCAGGATCCGCTCGCTGGTTCTCGGCAAGGAACCCAAGGGCGTCCGGCTGGCGAGCTTTGAGACTCAGCTCTCGGTGCTGGAGGGGTGCGCGAGCCCTGACAACTATGCGCCGATCATCGCGTCGGTCCAAGATGGTGGGAAGGGCACCGTCTGCTCGACCACTAAGGGTGCTGCCTCGAACATTTGCTCGGTTGTCTCCCCAGGCGCGGTGGGGACCTGCTCGACATGGACTGTGGCATCTTGTTCCTCTGGGCAAGAGGGGGTCCGTGACGAACCCTTATCCCAGCCAATGCAGCGTCAGTGAGAGCTTCGCTGGGAGCACGTGCAGCACGGGGACCGGCGCGATGTGCTCGGCCTGGGCGATGCCGAACATTGGGCCAGGCACGAATTGCTCCGTGGTCACTGGTGGGAGTGGTCAATCCTGCAGTACAGGCGTCAATGCGGGCGGTTCGGCAAAAACGGGCGGACAGTGCTCGGTGATCCTCAAAGGGTCCTCCGGTAACTTCTGCTCGGTGCAAGCCGTCGGAACTGCCGGGGCTGCCAATCAGAACTCGTGCAGCGCGGACGCCGCGGGACCCGACCAAAACACCTGCTCCGTTCAAGCTCACTCTGGCGCAGCGGTTTCCTGCTCCGTGGCATCCGGAGCGACCAACTCCCAGTGCACCGTGCTTAATAACCCGGGGCTGACAGGGGCGTGCAGCATCATCGGCGGAGGCGCGGGCTCCTGCACGGTCCAGGGTCAAGACAATACCGGAAAGACGACCTGCATCGTCCCGTGACTGAACGAGCTATCATTTCCCTTTGCCTACGAGGAGGGCCGGCTTTGTTCATCAACATTCTCCTGACCACGATGTTGCTTGCCTCCCAGGTCCAAGAAAAACCCACCCGGGCGGGTGAATCCCAGTCGGCCGCCGAGCTTCCGACCGCGCTCCGACTCGCGGTCAATCGGCTCGATCTTGCACCGACGTCGCCGCTGTTCGCGGCGCTCTCCGAACGCAAGGGCGACGCCAGCGCCGTCGGGCTCACCAAGGAGCAACTGGAGCTCATTCTCGAGATGGACGCGACGGCGCGGAAGGTCTTGCATCACTGGCTCACCCGGCCACGACCCGAGGGCTCGCCGCCCATCAAGGTCGAGGATCTCGACCAGGCCAAGGCTTTCGTCGTCGGCCATCTGGAGGCTATCCTGCTCGAATGCCTCCTCACGCCGGATCAGGCGGCGGATTGGCGTAAGCTCGCGAGCAAGTCGACCATGCCGCCTAGAGAGGGGCGTTATACAATTATCCCCGAGGTCATCCCTCCCGACGAGCCATACTCGGAGACTCGAGACGGCTACATGGGCGAGATTTTCAGGCTGGCTTCCGAGCAGGACTGGTGGGGGCGCTCGGGAGGCTGTACCGATCTGTTCCGTCTGATTCTCGACAAAAACCAGTCCCGGAAGTGGGGGGGCCTGCCCGGCCTGACCGCGGACCAGAACCAACTGACCAAGAAGCTCGACGCGATCGCGCGCGACGCGCAAAGACTCTGGCTCCTGCGCGCCATCAACGGAATGACTGTTTGGAAGGAATTGCCCCCCGATCAGGCGGACCTTCCACCGACCCCGGCAATGAGCTCCCGACTCTCCATATCTGGACGGAAATTGCGCGCGAGTGTCGTTTCGCACGCCGAGGAAGTCCTTCTCGAAGCGGTTCTCGAACCAAGTCAACGAACCGAGATCAAGCGGCGACTCTGGATCAATCGCGGGGTACGCGCCCTACTCGATCCCGAGTTGGCCGCGACCCTTTACCTGGCAAAATGGCAGCGGCAGTCGATCGGTCTGATGCTCGAGGCCCGAGCGGCCTTCCGAAGGAAGTCGAATGACATTCTCATCGCGGATTTGTTTAGGATCCACGGGGCCAGAGATAAGGGAGCTCTCCTGCCAGAAGAGGTTAACGAGCAAGTCGCCCGGGCGCGTCGATCGTTCGATCAGCGCATGGCCAACTTCGACGCCCCAATCTGGGACATCCTGAGCACCGCCCAAAGCCGGACGCTGGCCAAGATCCTCCGCAAGCCGATCCCCAAGAAGGAGGACGAGAAAACCAAGAAGAAGTCGTCGCGGGCAGGTTGATGTCGCGCGGTTGGGAGTCGCTCTTGATGACAGATTGGGACCAGATCATGACGTGCGCAGTCGTCTCTATCGTAGGGTGCCTGGCCTGCCAGGCGCCTCAGGCCAATCCCAAACCGACGGCCGAGACCCAGACGGTCGCCGAGCTTTCGCCAGCGCTGCGAATCGAGGCCGGTCGGCTCGGTTCGCCCCCGGCGTCACCTTTGTTCGCGGCGCTCGGAAAGCGCGAGGGCGACGCCAGCGCCGCCGGGCTCTCCGAGGAACAGTTCGAGCTCGTTCTCGAGATGGACGCGACGGCGCGAAAGACGCTGCGACGGTGGCTCGGCCGGCCCCTGCCAAAGGGTACGCCCGCGCTCACCGTCGAGGATTTCGACAAAGCCAAGGCCTTTGTCATCGGCCACATGGAGGCCATCGCGCTCGAACGCGTCCTTACGCCGAACCATGCGGCGGAATGGCACAAGCTCGCCAGCAAGCCGGTGATGCCGCCCAGGGAGGGGCGTTATACACTCATCCCTGAGCTCCCACCGGACGACCCTCCCAAGGAAACAGCGGAGAGCTTCGCCTTGGTGATTCTCAATCTTGCGAGTACTCAGGACATGTGGAAACGTGTCGGGGCGTGCAGCGACGTTTTTGAGCTAATACTCGATATCAACCAGACAAGGAAATGGGGGGTTCTGCCTGACCTGACGGGCGAGCAGATCGCTCTCGCCAAGAGACTCAATGCGATCGCCTGCGACGCACACAAGCAGTGGCTCTTGCAAGGGATTCCAGGGATCAGCTTCGAACATACCCGACTGGCCGATTATTCGGAACTCCCTCCAACCCTTGCGATGATATCCCGTCTCTCGGAGCCAGGACGAAGGGTTCGAGAAAGCGTCGTGTCCCATGCCGAGGAGATCCTCCTCGGGGCCGTTCTCGAACCTAGCCAGAGAACCGAACTTAAGAGGCGGCTTTGGATCAATCGGGGCATCCGCGCCTTGGTCGACCCCGAGCTGTCGGGGATCCTCCGACTCGCGAAATGGCAACGGGACATGATCAGGCTGAAGCTCGAGGGACGGGCCACTTTCATGTCGGAGGCGCGTCAAGCAAGGATGAGTGAGGCCTTGCCGCTTTTCAACAGGCTCCACGCGACCGGACACGTCATGACCGCGGAAGAGCGAGTGCAGGATCAGGCGCTCGGCGAGATTTCGCAACGCAACTTCGACCAGAGAATGGCCAATTTCGACGCGGCGATCTGGGACATTCTGAGCGCGGCCCAGAGCCGGACGCTGGCCAAGATCCTCCGCAAGCCAATCCCCAAGAAGGAGGACGAAAAAACCAAGAAGAAGTCGTCGCGAGCCGGTTGAATTCACTGCCGACTTTCGGCGGTGGTGCAACAAAAAGCGGCCGGCATCGCGTGGTTCGTTTCGCGTTCGTGAGTTTGGTCGAGGAACACCCATCAATCGGGAGGTCTTCATGATTCGCGTGCATTTGTTGACTCCGTGTCTGGCGGTGGGCGTCGGTCTGGCGTTCCTGCTTCCGATGCGGAGCGGGGGCTCGGCTCCGCCCTGGAATCCCGACGAGCAGAACACGGCCCTCTTCGATCAGGAGGGCGGATCGGGCTCGCGAACGCTGGCCGCGGCGGCGGTCAGCCCCACCCTGGCGAAATGGAAAGACGCCGCCCGCCCCAAGCCCCGCATCCGCTCGCTGGTTCTCGGCAAGGAACCCCAGGGCGTCCGGCTCGCGAGCTTCGAAACCCAGCTCTCGGTGCTCGAGGGGTGTGCGAACCCTGACAACTATGCGCCGACCTGGGTGTCGGTCGGGGTCAATGGGGCTCAGTCCCAGTGGGACTTTTGCTCCACGTTC
>JAKBAP010000388.1 GCA_021808995.1 Planctomycetota bacterium
TTTTCAAACAGAGCCTAGCTCCGAAACAACCCATGGAACGTTCGGCGATAACGTCCCTCTCCACCGCGGAAAGCAAGCATAGTAGTCATCCAGCGACATGGATATTATGCCGCGAAGGCTCCAGACGTCAATCTTCTGTTCTGATTTTATTGTTATTCAACATTGGTCGATCACGGCGAGCGAGCGGTGTCATCGAACGCTCAAATAATCACGCGTTGATTGTAGACATACCATTCGAACAGGAGCACGCCGAGCAGGGCGACGGTCAGGATTTTCCAGACGTCCTCGCGAACGTCGGGGGCTTTCTGGGTGCTCGCGACGGGGGTGTAGCCGATCTTGATCCGATACGATTCGGCGGCCGATTCGGGCGCTCCCGCCGGGACCAGTCCGCGGGGGGCGAGGTCGCTCTCGCGAGGGTCAAGGAGATTCACGGCCAGGGGCCTTACCGACGAGGGGGGCCATGACGCCAGATAGAGCCCCGTCTTGTCGGCGTGGTTATAGACGAACGCTCCCTGGGGCGACCGCGCGACCTTTTCGGGGGGTTCGCCGGCACGCGCGACCGTGATCGAATCGGCGGTCGTCTCGGCGTGGATCGAGATCGGCCGGCCTGGCGCGTTGGGGGCTTCTCCCTCGCCCCCGCGGACGTTCCCCAGCCTCTGGATCGCGTTCAAAATGAAGAGAGGGAAGCTGATATAACGAAACCATGTGGTATTGGGCGCTCCCCCGTCCATGAGCGGAAACGTCACGACCGCGTCGGTGAAGCCTCCTCGGGCGACGGTGAACGCCATCGGCCCCTTGTCGCCATCAATGAGGCCGCGCGCGCCCGGCGGCGGCTCGATCGACCGCCCCCGCGCGACATAGACCAGCGACAGGTCGCGGAGATACTGCAAGAGCGGCTGGCTCATGTCCCAGTCGAGGATGATCGGCTGGTTGACCTCCTTGAATTTGGCGTACTCAGGCCCTGGTGGGAAAGTTCCGAAGTAGAGCGTATTGGATTCCGGGTGGGCCGGCGGTCGCGCTCCGTCGAAGATCACCAGGTCGTAGCGGCCGGCGCTCAGGTCACGGGCGACGGACTCGCTCTTGAGCGCATCGGGGGTGATGGTCGCGACCTCGGCGCTGGTGGTGGCGGCTGGGGTCTTGAGGGCGTCGGCCAGATAGCGATTGCCGTCGGTCACGACCAGGACCCGCGCCTTCCGCGAGGGGCCGACGACGGCGAAGGCGTGATTGTCGATCGCGAGCGCGTCGTCGAGCTTGAGCCGGACCTCGTACGACGCGAGCCCGCTCTCGGGCAGGTCGAACTTGAACGCCTGCTCGCCCTGGGCTGGCACATCAAGGACGACGGCGTCGACCAGGGTCCCCGCGCCACCGGCGGCGTCGGCCGGGTAGCGATAGAGCTCGGCCTCGACGGAGGTCTTGTCGCCCCGATAATTGTGGACCCGACCAAAGAGCTGATGAACGTCCGGCTTGTCGTCCTCGCGAGATTCCAGGGCCAGGATCGCGAGGTTGTCCGACGCCGTCCGCGAGGCTTGACCCGTCCTGGGTTCCGCCCCTCCCTCCGATGGCGCTGAGTAGGCCGGCGGCGGCGGACCAATGACGACCACTTCGGGTTCAAGATTCCCCAGGCTGAAGCCCTCGACATCGGCGAACCCACCGTCGGTATAGATCAAGAGCTTGGGCGTGACCACCGAGGACGCCGCCACTCCCTCGCCAATCTGCTTGGACGGGTTCGCCAAGCCCGACGCGACCTCGAGCGCCTCGCGCAGGGACGTGCTCGAATCGGTCGGCTCGATCGCCGCGATCCGTTCCTCGAGCATTCTCCGGTCGCCGGTGTAGTTCGAGATCACCCTGGCCTTGTCGGAAAACGCGATCACCATCGCCAGATCGTCGCCGCCCATCGTCTGGACGACCTTCGTCGCCATTTCCTTGGCCCTTCCCAATCGGCTGGGAGCCACGTCCTTGGCCGACATACTAGCCGATTGATCGATCAAAAGCACGAACCGCCGGCCCCGAGTCGCCGACCCCGCCATTCGCGGACCCGCCAGCGCGATCATCGCCAAAAGCACCGCCAGAAGCTGCAAAAACAGCAGCAAATTGCGCCTGAGCCGCTGAAACAGGCTGTTGACGCGGACATCCTCAAGACTTCGCCGCCAGAGGAGCGTGCTCGAGACCTTAACCGGCCGCCTGCGGAGCTTCAGAAAGTAGAGCGCGATGATCCCGACGGGAATCCCCGCCAGCACCATCCAGGCGGTCGCCGAGAGAGGCGAGGCGAGCTCGATAGGGAAAGCCCATGGTCCCAGGCCGCTCGACCAACCGCTCATGAAGGTTTCCCCGCCCTGGCTCCTGGTTCGCCTGAGCACCCGCATGCTCTGACAAAGGTCGATACCACCCCCTATCGTTGCATCCAAGGAGCCGATTGGCCAGAGGGTTCTCCGCGAAATCCGGCCACTCGGCTGGCGGCCCGCGTCGGAGGGAACAGGACCCTGGATTCCCGGTTTGAGGTCTTTTGGGATAGAATCAGGTTGTTCGACCCTGGTTGCAACAAAGGGGGAGCATGATCATGAGCCTCTTGAGCTCGCCGAGGCCAGCCATTGAGTATCCCGAGACCGACAACCTACCGATGGCGGAAAACACCCTCCAGTTTCAGTGGATCGTGACCATCAAGGAGGGTCTGGAGACCGTTTTCGCGTCCCGACCCGATGTGTTCGTGGCGGGCGACCTGTTCTGGTATCCGGTCGAGGGTCAGCCCGAGATCCGCGCGGCCCCGGATGTGATGGTGGTCCTGGGCCGGCCCAAGGGACATCGCCGCTCGTACATGCAATGGGACGAAGAAAACATCCCGCCCCAAGTCGTCATTGAGATCCTCTCGCCCGGCAATCGGCCCGGCGCCATGACTGACAAACGCAAGTTTTACGAGCAGCACGGGGTCGAGGAATACTACATTTACGATCCCGAGGAGATCGAGCTCAAGGGGTTCATGAGGTCCGGCGAAGAACTGGACCCGATCGCGGAAATGAACGGTTGGACGAGTCCACTGTTGGGCGTGCGATTCGACATGGGAGGCCCGGTCCTCGTGATTCGCGACCCTGACGGCCGGCCGTTTCTCACGTATCAAGAAATGCGGATCAGCCGCGACGCGGAGCGATCCCGCGCGGAACGCTTGGCCGCGAAACTGCGCGCCGCCGGGATCGATCCCGAGGAGTGAGGCGGGAGGTCGACGGCGTCCGATTCCCTTATCAGAGGGGTTAGCCAAATCCATGGGGTCGGGATTCAGTGATGCCGGGCGGCTTCAGGAACATCGCGGAAACCTCGGTCGGGCCACTTGGCGCACCGGCCGACCAAGGATATAAATATGGGTATTCCGGTCTGTTTCCGAGCCTACTTGCTCCGGAAATTCACCAATGATTTCTCGAGTCCTCGACAGGTCATTCGCGATTCTGCTTTGTTGGTGCATCTCCTCGGCCGCTCCGACCACGGGATGCGCGCGATCACTCCCTGGCGAAACCTACGACGCGGGTTATGTCTTGGCCGAAAGCCAACGCATCGTGCGCCATGACTTCCTTGTCAAGAACACGACGTCAAGAGATGTTAAGGTTTTGCGCGTCGAAAAGACCCGCGGCCGCGCTTCCTACAATCTGGGCAAGGATCGACTTACGCCGGGTGAGGTAACGACTCTCAGGATGGAAGTCTCGGTCCTGCGATCCTAGATGGTGAAACATGCCGCTTGCATTCTCAAGACGGACCACCCCTTAGCAAAGGAGTGGGTGTACACCATCAACCTCGTCTCGGTTCCACACTTGGTCTCGGATCCGCCCGACATGGATCTTGGGCAATTCGCGATCGACGGGAAGAACGTCGACGTGGTCCGTGAGGCGACTCTCGATTTCTTCCAGGATTCCAAGATCGAATCGTTGAGCCTCGCCGATTTTCTCGTTCCGGACGAGCTTGAACTTGTCATCGAGCGGGGCCCGCAATTCAAAGAGTACCCGGGAGGGGTTTGGAGGTCGCGTTACCGAGTCTCACTTTGAATGAGTTCCTCTGGCAAGGAAGGCGTCATGAGGAACGCCGTGTCCGGTTTGACGACTCGGGCAGTGCGGATAAGGCCGGGCGGTGCCGGCGGTTGGAGCACGAAGTATGCGGTTTACTGGAGGGTGCGTCCGCCGATCGAGTGCCACCCTTCCTATCTCAACCTTGGCAGCGTGCCGGGCGGCGCGGCTCGCTCCGTCAAGGTCGAAGTCGCGTCCACGCTTAATCAGACCTCCACGTGGATTCCGTCGAGAGCGACCGAGCCGACGTGAGGGTGGAACTGGCGAACAAAGGCGTACGGGATAAACCTCGCCAGATGCTGGAGATCAGAGTTCAACCCTTTCCGAAGCCCCACGCCGACAATCCAGCGGGGCGCGCCAGGCGTTTCGCCTCGGGCAGGATCGTTATTCATCATGGTACCGCGCGAATGGGACGGATCGAGGTTCCCTGGTCGGCGGGCCTTGATTTGGGCCGGGAGCCGATCATCCAGCCCCCCGTTGCGGCACCGGTCAAGCAGACGAGTTCCTGACCCTCACACCGAGATTTGGAGGTTACCTTCGTGAAGCGCGCCCTTGCAATGTTCATCGTGGCTTCGTCACTTTGCCTGATCACTCCGATCTGGCCTTCATTGGCACGGCGAATGTTCTTTTGCGACGGCCCGTATATGGGCTGCACGACACAGGGTTGCACCGAGGATGTCGGGATTTGCCCGGCGACGAATAAGGACTACTACTACACGATTTTGACGGGCTTGGCGGCTTACGACTGTGCCCCTGGGGGTAACGGCCGCGCCCCAACCCCGCCAGGGAATTATTGTCTTGTCAAGGGCTTCCTGTCCGTGGACATGTTCGGAAACCGCGTCAATCTAGCCAGGACAACGAGAAGCAGGCGCGGTGCGTTCAGTGAGATCGTGTA
>JAKBAP010000389.1 GCA_021808995.1 Planctomycetota bacterium
GAAATCGTCGAAGACGGAGCTCCTGGGGACAATATCCTCGAGCAGGGTCCGCAGGTCGGGGATATCCCATTGACCGTTGCCAAGCTCATAGATCAATCGCCCCTCGGTCTCCGCCGGGGTGACGTGGAATGTCTGGTAAAATGCGCGGTTGGCGGACTGAACGCGGAGGGTGGCGTCGAGGATCAGGAGCGGTTCGCGCACCGTGTCCACGATGTTTTGAGCGTAATTCTGAATCTCCTCGACCAGCCGTTGTTGCTCGATCATGATTGGCCTTTCGCGGGGGGGCGAGGTCGATCGGGACCTGGGTCGAAACACCGATTTGCTTGTTCAGTGGGGTCGGCAATGACGGCCGGTGTCGTGGACGGAACCCAGGCGCTTGCCGGTTCGGACGGGCGACTTCGCTCATGACGCGGAGGCGTTCGACCGTAATGGACGTTTTGTCGGCGGATCGAAAAATGATAACTCCTAACGATTTCTTGTACTTCGCTTCGATCATTCTACGCGAGACGTGCCTCCGAGGGACATGCCTTCCGCCCAGAGGCGAGCCTGGTTGGCAAGAATCGGCCAAGTAATGATCCGGTCGGGAGTCGGCTCCGGCGCGAGCTGGCGGATCAGGCGAGTCGACGTTCTCGGCTCGTGGGGATTGGGCCAGGATCGCGATGTCGGGGGCGAGAGGGGCGACCGCGGGCTGGAGAGGGAGGCGCTGGATTGACGCCGGCCAGGGCAGGCGGTACGACGAACAGTGAAATGTCGGCGAAGACGCGACCGGGCGCGGGCATCGGAATCCCTCTCGAGGACCTCCATGAACGAAGTGAGTCAGACCGCGGAGCAAGCCCGTCTCGACGAGGATCGTCACGGCTTGAGGAAATGGCGGCGATGGGGGCCCTATCTGAGTGAGCGCCAGTGGGGGACGGTGCGCGAGGACTACAGCCGGGGGGGCGACGCGTGGGATTACATACCCCACGACCAGGCCCACTCGAGGGCCTATCGCTGGGGCGAGGACGGGCTCGCCGGGCTGAGCGACGATCGCCAGCGGCTCTGCCTGTCGATCGCGCTGTGGAATGGCGAGGATCCGATCCTCAAGGAGCGGCTCTTTGGACTCACCAACGGCCAGGGAAACCACGGCGAGGACGTCAAGGAGCTCTATTATTATCTTGACGCCACTCCCACGCATTCTTACCTGAAGTATCTTTACAAATACCCTCAGCGCGAGTTTCCTTACGCTCACTTGATCGGTGAGAACCGTCGTCGCGGGCGGAACGAGCTCGAGTTTGAGCTACTGGATACCGGGCTTTTCGACCAGGACGAGTATTTCGACGTGTTCGTGGAATACGCCAAGGACTCGCCCGACGACCTGGTGATGCGGGTGACGGTCTTCAATCGCGGCCCGGTCCAGGCGGGGCTCCACGTCTTGCCCCAGCTCTGGTTTCGGAATGATTGGTCGTGGCGATCGGGGTCGGCTCGGCCGGTGATCGAGGAGTTGGGCGACGGCGTGCTCAGGGCCGAGCGAAAGGGACTCGGCGTTTACCATTTTCGCGCGCATCAAGCGGCGGAGTCGCTTTTTTGCGAGAACGAGACCAATGTCGTTCGGCTCCATGGGGTCGAGGGTCGCGGTCCGTTCAAGGATGCGTTTCACGATTACCTGATCCGCGGCGACGCCGGGGCCTTGGGCCAGACGCGGCGGGGGACCAAGGGGGCGTTTCACCATCTGATCGAGGTTCCACCGGGGGGGCGGGTGGTGCTCGATTATCAGTTGAGCCGGTCGGAGCATCCGATCGATGTCGACCGCGTTTATCGGACCCGGCTTCTTGAAGCCGACGAGTTTTACGCCGCCCTTCAGCACGAGATGCCGGACGCCGATACCCGGCTGGTTCAGCGGCAGGCGCTCGCGGGGATGATCTGGAACAAGCAATTCTATTATTACGACGTACCGGAATGGCTCGACGGCGATTCTGGCCAGCCCCCCCCTCCCCCGGAGCGTCGGCATGGGCGTAACAGCCAATGGAGGCATTTGAACAACGCCGATGTGATCTCGATGCCCGACAAATGGGAGTATCCCTGGTACGCGGCCTGGGATCTCGCGTTTCACATGATTCCTTTCGCGATCATCGACCCCGAATTCGCCAAGCGCCAGCTCGTCTTGCTGACTCACGAATGGTATATGCATCCCAACGGACAGTTGCCGGCCTACGAGTGGGCGTTTGGCGACGTGAACCCGCCGGTCCACGCCTGGGCCACCTGGAGGGTCTTTCAGATCGACCGCAGGCAGCGCGGCGACCAGGGCGATCTGAGGTTTCTCGAGCGGATGTTTCACAAGCTGATTCTGAACTTCACCTGGTGGGTGAATCGCAAGGACGCCCACGGGCGAAACATCTTCCAGGGGGGCTTTCTGGGGCTTGATAACATCACGGTCTTCGATCGTTCGTCACCGTTGCCGACCGGGGGGTTCATCAATCAGGCCGACGGCACGGCGTGGATGGCGATGTACTGTTTGAATCTGATGAAAATCTCCATTGAGCTGGCCCTTCACAACCCCGTTTATCAGGATATGGCGACCAAGTTTTTCGAGCATTTCCTGGCGATCGCCGAGGCGATGGCGAGCATCGGAGGCGAGCGGCGAGATACCGGGCTCTGGGATGACGAGGACAAGTTTTATTACGACGCCCTGAACCTTCCCAATGGCCAGATCGTGAGGCTAAAGGTCCGGTCGATCGTGGGGTTGATCCCGCTTTTCGCGGTCGAGACAATCGAGCCCGAAACGCTCGATGCCTTGCCGGAATTCGGCCGCCGGCTGCGCTGGCTGATGAAATATCGACCCGAGCTGGCGAGCCTGGTCTCGCGCTGGGAGGAACATGGCCGGGGTGAGCGTAGGCTCCTGTCGCTATTACGTGGCCACCGGATGAAACGGCTGCTCAACCGGCTCCTCGACGAGACCGAATTTCTCTCGGATCATGGGGTGCGAGCACTCTCGAAGGTCCACGAGCGGCAACCCTACACCTTCTGGTGCGACGGCGTCCCCAACACGCTCAGCTATCAACCCGGAGAATCGGATTCGCCGCTCTTCGGCGGCAACTCCAACTGGCGGGGGCCGATCTGGTTTCCCGTGAATCATTTGATCGTGGAATCGCTCCAGAAGTTCCATTATTACTATGGCGATGACTTCAAGATCGAATGCCCCACCGGTTCGGGAGTCATGATGACCATCGAGCAGGTCGCGGACGAGCTCTCTCGAAGGCTCTCCGGATTGTTTCTTCGCGGGTCCGACGGCCGCCGACCGGTCCTTGGTGATTCCATGAAACTGCAAAACGACCCTCATTTTCGCGATTACATCTTGTTTTACGAATACTTCCACGGCGACACCGGTCGTGGCCTGGGCGCTTCCCACCAGACGGGCTGGACCGGGCTCGTGGCCAAGCTGCTCCATCCCCGCCGCATGCAGCCGTTCGACGACCATTCCACTCTCGCTTGCCTTCGTCCAACCACCCCGCCGCCGGCGAGCTCGCCTCCGGGTGGGTGATTGTCACTTCGGCGTTTCGGACCAGTCGACCGCCGGCCGCGGCGGCGCGCTCATGCCGTGGCCCAGGAAAAAGCCAGGATGCGAGGGCTGGTTGTATCCCACGTTTTGCAGGGCGACGCTGATCCGGTAGGTCGGGTCGTGCATGAGCGTAACCAACCGATGCTCGGTCGGAATCGTCGTCACGTGGATCCGCAATGCCTGGTTGTCGGTGGTTCTCCAGAGGACTTCCTCGCGCCAGTCGCCGAGAAGATCCGCGCACAGGGCTGGGTTGGCCTTGGATCCGTTATTGGACGAGCAGCCCTTGGCGGAAAGCAGGGTGTGCTCGGTCTCGGATCGCCAGTCCCATTTGGTGATCGTGGTCTTGTCGAGGATCTCGCGAAGCGGATCGCCGTCCCACCATACCCCGAAATTGCAAGAGCGGGGCTTCTTGGTCGAGACGGACGCGCCGTGAACGTCCCAGACCCCGGCCAGGCCCACGCCCGAGGCCCAGGTCTCGCAGCCGGGGTAGCGCGGATCGATATCAAGCGCGAGACCCCTGCCGACATCGGGCGAGGTCTTGCTCCAGATGAGGGCCCCGGTGCGCGCGTCGCGGAATTCCGCCCCCACGGGATGCTTGGGCTTTTCGTGGATGTCGAAGACCTCGAGCCCGGGCCGGCCGGGGTCGAGGTCCGAGAGATGAATCGCGTCGCCGTGGCCGAGCCCGGTGCTGTAAATCGGACTGCCATCGTGGTCGAGGCACATCGCGCCATAGACGACCTCGTCCTTGCCGTCGGAGTCGACGTCGCCGATCGCCAGGTTGTGATTCCCCTGCCCCTGATAGTTCGCGAGATCCGGGCGGTGGTGCGTGTCAAAGCTCCAGGCCATCTTGAGCCGACCGTCCCAGTTCCAGGCCTGCAGGCGGGTGATCGTGTAATAGCCCCGGCAAATGAGCACGCTGGGATGAACCCCGTCGAAACAGCCGACGCCCATCAGGAATCGATCCACGCGATTTCCGTATGAATCGCCCCAATCGCTGACCCGGCCACGGGGAATGTAATCGGTTCGAGCCAGCTCACGGCCGGTCTTGCCGTCGTAAATCGAGAGGAATTCAGGGCCCTCGAGGATATACCCTCGTTCATCCACGTATTCCACGCGGCCGTCGTGGTTGACGTCGCCGATGACGGTTCCAGTTCCGTCGATTGTTCCCTCGGCCGTGCGGACGGCGACTTCCGCCCGCCCGTCGCCGTCGAGGTCGTAGACGATGAATGGCGTGTAATGAGCTCCCTCGCGGATGTTTTTACCCAGGTCGATTCGCCAGAGCTGGGTTCCATCGAGCTTGTACGCCTCAAGCTTGGTCGTGCCGGGGCAAACCCCGCGCTGGGAATTGTCGTATCCACGCTGTTCTTGCTTGATGACGATCTCGTACTCGCCATCGCCGTCG
>JAKBAP010000390.1 GCA_021808995.1 Planctomycetota bacterium
CCAGATCGAGGATCGCGCGATAGGTCAGGCCGGGTTCCAGCGGATGACGGGGCGTGAACCGGATGACCTCGCCGACCACGTTGTAACGACCGCCCAGGCAAATCGACGCGTCAGCCCCTCCTTGAACGAGATGGACGGCCAGCGCGGCGTTACGCTCGGCGAGGGTACGGTCGGGGTTTTGGAACCATTCGAGGGCCGCCGGCCCGAGCCCAGCGACCTCGACGCACGGGGCCTGGGGGTTGCCGTCGGCATTCTTCCAGGCCACGGTCGGGGATGAATCCGAGAGCGCCGCGGTCTCAAGCGAGACCGCGAGCGCCGCCGAGAGAATGGTAACGACCACTCGCGTGATCATGCGACCTCCAGAACCATGATCACGGTAGGTCGATCGTGAGCAGGTCGATCGAGCCCGAGGGATCCCGCTGGACCAGGACGACCGCGCGACGGCCGTCGAGCTGGTCCATCTGGAGCACGCCTTTCAGGGAGTCGATCGTCTCATAGCCGAGACCCTTCGTTCCGTTGACGTGGGCGGTGATGCCGGGCGCGCTCGAGGCCCCTTCGGTTGGGATCTTCATGACGCCGCGGCTGCTATTGGCGAGGAGCAAGAAGTCCTTGCCGTCCTTTTGGTACACGACCATGTCGAGAGGGCGGTTGCGATTGCCGAGCTCGGCGATCGTCGTCCCCTTCACGTGGGCCCCGGCCTTCAGGTCGGAGACCGCGACCTTGACGAGCGGGGTGCAGGTGTAGGCCGCCAGGAGGTAAGGCTTATCATCCAGGCGATAGGGGACGAACGTGCGAACGGGGGACTTGGTTTCGAACTGGCCATGGGCACCGTGATAGATTTCGATGGCCGCTCCGTCGAAACCATCGCCGCTGAACGGGAACGGGATGGCGATCAGACGAGACGAGAATTCCTCGTTCGAAAGACCGGCGAGGAACACGCGGCCATCGACAAAGGCGATGTCCGTGATCGACTCGGACCGGGGGCTGGCACCGCGGCCCTGGGCTTTCGCCGAAGGAGCGTTGGGAAGTTCGGCCTTCGCGAACGGCACGTTTTCGAGGGCGAACTCCTCGACCTTGCCATCGGCTGTCGCCTTGAGCAAGATCGGTGTCGAATCAGGCCCGCGACCACGCGAGAGCGAAAAATAGATGTTGCCCGAGATCGGGTTGACCGCCATGTCGTTGATCATGATCTGCTTGGCCGACGCGCCCAGGAGGGCCGCCGCCTTGCCCACGATGTCCTTGATCTCGACCGGCTTTTTATCCAGCGAGGCCGAGCGATCGCCGGTGTCGATCGCGAACAGAGCCGCCCCCTGCGTGTCGCCGATGAAAAGGATGCCGTCTGGCCCGAACCCTAGCGGTCCCGCCGACTTCACGTCCGGCGTCCCTCGCTTGAGCCCCGCCGCCGGCTCGCCAGCCCAAGCCGCGGTCTGGAGCGACATCCCAATTAGCGCCATCGTCAGTGCCATGCGCGTGCGATTGCCAATCATGCCGTCGCCTCCTGAAAATCCTGGGTGCCAGTCCGTAAGCCTCTGAACTCAAACTCTCCGCGTATTATCCCCGAACCATGTCAAGAATCAACGATTCGTTTCGGACAGACAGCGGATTTTCGACATTGAGCATCCATGTGTGTCATTATCGTCGGTATCCGAACCGTGTCCTTTGGCTTCTGGGGGATCGGCGATGCCGATGGATTTGGTCTGGTTGATCAACTGGCTCGAACATGGAATAATGAGGGTCGATGATTGTGCGTCTCGTTCCTCACCGCGAGAGGCATGGGTTTCCTGGCGTTGTCCGATCTCAGGGCGGCGATCGTTTGTTTGACGTGGCTCCCACTCGCGGCTTGGCTCATGAAACGAGGGCTTTCAGCGATGTTAAGCGACCAGAATGGCGGAATCGACCGGCGGACGGTACTGAAATCGGGCCTGGCGGCGGCCGCGGTGGCCGTGGGGAGTACGGCGAGCGGGCAACAGGTTGTCGCGCGTGACAAGCCGCTGCCGACCCGGAAGCTCGGCAAGACCGGCGTCGAGCTGACCATTCTAGAACAGGGGGCGGTCAAGAGTCCCGATCGCGTGCTGCGGACGGCGTACGCGAGCGGCATTCGCGTCTTCGACACGGCCAAGGTCTACGGCACCGAGCCCAACTTCAAGAAATGGTTCGAGCAAGACCCAGCGGTACGCAAGGAGATCTTCCTGGTTACCAAGGACATGCCCCGAGCGCCCAAGGACCTGCTCAAGATGGTCGACCAGCGGCTGGCCGCGCTGGGGACGGATTACATCGACCTCTTCATGATCCATGGCCTGGGCGACGACCATCCGACCGACGTCGCGTGCGACATGGTCAAGGGCCAGGAACTCAAGGAAACCGCCGACGCGATTCGCAAGTCGGGCAAGGCGAAATTCATCGGGTTCTCGACCCACCACAAGAACCGGGCCCAGATCATCGAGGCGGCGGCCCAGGGAGGGTTCATCGACGCGATCATGCTCCAGTTCACCCCCTGGCTGGCCAAGGACGAGCCGCTCAACCGGGCTCTTGACTCATGCTGGAAGGCCGGCGTGGGCTTGATCTCCATGAAGCATATCGCGGGCCAGTTTTTTGGCGATAAGCCCAAGGGTGACATCCTCAAGCAGGTCGTCGAGCGGATTCCCTCGCTCAAGGAAAAGAAGCTCACGCCGTTTCAGGGCTTGTTGCACGCGATCTGGACCGACGAGCGAATCACGGCCTCGTGCGTCTCGATGAAAAACACGGATCAGCTCCGCGACAACGTGGACGCGCTCAAGCGGTTCACGCCGCTGACGACCGCCCAGATTCACGAACTTCGTGACGCGGCGTTGGCCCATGGCCCGACCCTGTGCGCGGATTGTGACGGGCGATGCGCGACCGCCGGCGGAACCCAGGCGGCCCTGGGCGATCTCACCCGCTTCCTCACGTATCACGACCACCACGGCCACAAGGGAGACGCCCGCCGGAAATACGCCGCCCTCCCGAAGGCCGATCGCGATTGGTCGGGCGCTGATCTCGTGGCCGCCCAGGCCGCGTGCCCCAATCGCCTCGATTTCGCCCGGCTGCTCCCCATGGTCGACGAACGCTTGTCATGATTTCCATCAACGACCGCGTCTCGATCGACGAGCGCGAGCTTGAATTTGACTACATCCGCGCCGGCGGGCCCGGCGGTCAAAACGTCAATAAGGTCTCGACGGCGGCGAGGCTGCGATTTCACGTCGCGGGCTCGTCGCTTCCCCCCGACGTCCAGGCCAGGCTCGTCCGGTTGGCTGGTCGGAGGCTCGGCCAGGATGGGTTTCTGACCCTCTTCGCGCGCGGAGAGCGGAGCCAGGAGGCCAATCGCCGCGACGCCATCGATCGGCTGGTTGAGCTCGTGACCCGGGCCTGTGAAAAGCCGACGCCCCGGCGCCCGACCCGTCCGACCGCCGGCTCGCGCGCGCGGAGGCTTGAAACCAAGCGGAGGCGTGGCGACACCCGGGCCGGCCGCGCTCGCCCGACCCACGACGAATCCTAGGCCCACCGCCGAATACCGTCAGGCGTCGGTCAATTCCGTGACTCGGTCGCTCCGCAATAGGGGCGTGAGCGAGCGAAGCGCTTGCTCGAGCTCGTCCGCGACGATGGGCTTGACGAGGTGCAACGAAAAGCCCGCCCTCCTACTCTCGGCGAGGTCGTCCTCGGTTCCAAATCCCGAAAGAGCGATCCCTACGAGACGGCGAGAAACCCCGAACTCACGCATCAGGCTGATCCCCGATCCGTCGGGGAGCTGAATGTCGCAGAGCAAGAGGTCGAACACGCCGGTGATGGAGGCCTGACGGGCCTCCGCCAATGACGCCGCCGCCACCACCCGGTGCCCGAATCGTTCGAGGACAATCTTGAGGTAGCGCAAGGTGTCGAGATTATCCTCGACCACCAGGATATCAAGGGCCGTTGGACTCTCGAGGGTCTCGCGACTCGAGGAATCCTCGCTCGATTGCTCGAGACTGATAAACGCGGGGAGCTCGAGCCGAAAGGTCGCGCCTTGGCCCACGCCTGGGCTCAGGGCGGTCAGTCGGCCGCCGATCGATTCGGCGACCCAGCGCGAGATCGCGAGCCCGAGCCCAAGCCCCGCCCGGCGGCCGCGACCCGTGGGATCGGCTTGTTCAAATGGGTCGAAGATCCGTTCGAGCAAGTGGGGCTCGATGCCGATCCCGGTATCGCGAAACTCCACGACCAGAAGCGGGGACGAGCCATCGTCGATCGCCCCCATGCTCTGGCTCGTGATCGTGATCCTGCCGCCCGGGGGGGTGAATTTCACCGAATTGCGAATGAGATTCCAGAAAAGCTGCATGAGCCGGGCGAAGTCCGCGCGAACGTGATGGGTCTTGGCCCGTAGGCTGGTGGAAAGGATCAGCCTGGCCGAGTCGACTTCGCCATGGCAGACGCCGATGGCCCGGTCGATGGCCTCGTGAACGTCGACGACCTTGATGTCGAGATGCAGGCTTCCGAGCTCGATACGGGAGAGATCGAGCAAATCGTCGACCAGTCGCGCCTCGAGCTGGATGTTGCGCATGATCATCTCGAGTTGCTCCCGGAGTTCGGGGTCATCGGTGTCCTCGAGCAAGCATCCGACAGAGAGCAACACGGGGGTGAGTGGGGTTCTGAGCTCGTGCGAGAGGACGGCGAGAAAATGGTCCTTGGCCGAGCTGGCTTGTTCAGCGGCTTCCTGAGCGGCCCTCGCCAGGGCCGTGCGTTCCTCGACCAGGGCTTCGAGCATCCGCTCGTGAGCAATGAGGCGAATCACCCGGAGCCGGACACCGATCGCGACCACGCCAAGCCCAAGGCAGACGACAAGGACCCGAAACCACGTGGTCTGATAGACGGCGGGGGCGATTTCGAGGGGGAAAGCCATGGCGACAGGCCCCCAGACACCGTCGCCTTGTCGCGCTCTCGCCTGGAAC
>JAKBAP010000391.1 GCA_021808995.1 Planctomycetota bacterium
GTTGTAAAGGGCGAGCGAACAGCCGATCTTGCCAGCCTCGCGCGCCAGAGGCGCGAGCTTGGCCCTCGCCTGCTCGACCCGCGCGATCGCCCCGGGCCCGGTGGTCCGGTCAGCGCCGAAATCGAGTAACACCCAGAGCTGGGCCTTGATCTTGTGGCGGCCGAGCACGTCCAGAATGATCCGGGACTCGCGATTGAGCTCACCAGGAGCGACCCAGAACGCATCGAGTGAGATGCCCTGCTTCTGGAGCTCGAGCACCTCGGCGTCAAACGTGGGTATGTGCTCCGCGCGCCAGTCATACGCGAAGTGCCTGAACCCCAGCTCCTTGAGCATCGCCGCCCGTTCCGCGGGTCCGCGCTTTTTCGAATCGAAAGGGACGATGCACCAGGCGATGAGGTTGTCGCGAGCGAACAGGCCGGCCGCGTCCCTGGGAGGCTCGGCCGAAATGGCCCGCCCCACGCGCGACACCCCGGCTACCGCCGCCACGAGGACCAAACCAAGAATCAAGCCCCGCGCTCGATACATCACGCGCCTCCTCATCGAGAATCGCCTCGACCCCGCTATCCAACAATTGTTATACCCGACATTCCCGTCGGGCACACTACCCCTTGATCCGTGGCGGCGGACGCGTGGTTTCATCTCGCTGAGTGGATGGATTCGGCTCACGGCGGTCCGCCGGCGCCGACGCGGGCATGAAGAGCATTTCAAATCGCCTCGGCAGGCGGGAGATAGCGGTCCTGGGCGAGGTCGGCCGCGAAAAAAAGCGCGGCCTGAACGTCCTCCCGCTCGATGTGATAGCCACTCATGATCGATTCGACGGGCTCGCTGGCGGCGACATCCGCCAGCACGACCGAGACCATCACACGCGTCCCCCTGATGCACGGCTTCCCGTGGCACACGTTTGGGTTCACACTGACCCTGTCTTGCCATCTCATGGTTACGCTCCCCTTGCCGATCTCGACGACGGTTTAACAAGCCGACGCCGTCTCCAAGCATGAAAGCCCTTCAAAAGTTTATACTTGACATTTCCGCCAGGCACACTACTTTGTATTGCACAGTAGTGATCGAGATGGGGATTTGACGAGGGGGGATTTGATGGGTCGATGGGAGACGCGGCTTCGCAAGGGGGTGGTCGACCTGGCGGTGATGGCGGCGATCGGCAATGGGGAATCGTATGGTTATGGGATTGTGGAGCGGCTCAAGGGGCACGCGGGGCTCGAGCTCACCGAGAGCACGGTTTACCCGGTATTGACGAGGCTCGAGCATGAGGGGCTATTGGCGACCCGTTCCGAGGTTTCACCGCTGGGCCCACGGCGGCGATATTATCGGCTGACGGCGGCGGGTCGGCTCCGGTTTCGGGAAATGGCGGAAGGGTTTCAGGTGTTATCCAGGTCCTTGAGCAACGTGATCGAAGGAGCGAAATGATGACGACGACGGTGGAATGTTCCGAGTCCGCGCGGCTTTTGATTGACAACCGGCTCGACACGATCGACCGGATGCTACTCGGCCGAATGAGCCGGCAAGACCGGCTCGCGATCGCGCGGGAGGTTGAGATTCAGATCCAGGAATTGTTGGATCAGCGCGGGCGCGACGAGATCACTCGCGAGGACGTGCTCGAGGTCCTGTCGCGGCTCGACCCGCCCGAGGCGTTCCTGCCCGACGGGGAGGGGTACGAGCGGCGAAGCCCGCGTGCCGCCGAGGGTTCGCGGTCAGGGCCGGTTCGAGCGGCCCGAGCCGGCACCACGGCTCGCGTGGCGGGTTGGCTGGGGATCGCGGCGATCGTGCTTGGGATCCTCGGGCCGTGGATCGCCTGGGCCTTGTCGGTGACACTCCAAAATGTGTTCTTGCTCTTTGGAGTCGGACTTCTGTCGGCCATCTCGAGTGTCGTCCTCGCGGCGATGGCGGTCGCGCTGGGCGTGTACGGCAGGCGTGAGGGAGCCTGGGCGATCGTGGGGATCGCGACGGGCGTCATGACGGCGCTGACGCTCGTGATCGAGCTTCTCCTGATCTGGTTCTTGTGCACAATCTAACTCGTGCTTGATCACGGATTCAATGTCGGGTCTCGAATTGGAATATCGGCGGCATTATCAGGGCATTGCCCGGTGACCTACCCGACAACCTAGCCGTGACAAAGCCTTGGTCGTTTCGACGATGTAAAGACGTTCGTGATCGAGGTTCCCCTGATTACGCTCTTGATCGGCGAGCGAAACGCGAGCGGCCTTAGCTTGGAAACGGTGTCAACTTGGAGGCGATGCGTAGTGTTCACGGGCCGGCGCGGTTGCAATCACGCGACGGTGATGTGCTTCGCAACGCACGAGTCGTCGCCGTCGCGGCGAAGTGGTGGCATTTCGTAAAGGTCCGAAGCGGCAGCGAGTGCATTCTGCGTCCCGACATCGGCTGGATCGAATGAGTACGAGCCAAGCCGCGGGGAAGTGCGTTTCCTTGGTGGCACTGGGTGAGTTCCCGGAAGGCGTGGATCCCAGACGGGCGTGAACAACTACGTCGATGCCTGACACCGGTTCCAGGCTGACACCGGTTCCAGGCTGACACCGGTTCCAGGCCCAAATTTCTTATGATGAAGCGGCCTTTACATCGGACCACTCGGGCTCCCATAATGACTCATTACACAATGGCTAATCTGGATCCTCCCGCGATTCGAGATCGGAACTTCCGGCTTTTCCGTGATGCGCAATTTGCCGACCCGCATCCTGGTCTCTCTCGTCATCGCGTGCCTTGCCACGCCTGAGCTCGCGAGTTTGCCGCCGCGCTGGTATGAGTCGACTCATCCGGATCAAGGGGCGATCCGCCAGACGGGTCATTCCCTTCGTGCCCACCACGGGCATTCGCGGAGCAGGTCGCTCAATCGCTGTAGCTGGTTCGAGCAGGACACGACCCCCGACGACCTGGACGACGAGAGCGGCCGGATTTGCCAGCCGTTCGCGATCACCGAGCCTGGCCTGCCCAGGATCTCTCCCCACCCCAGCATCTCGCCCGCGATCCTTCAGCCTCGCGACCAGGCCTTTCGGCCGGCCAGCGACCGCTCCATGACGATACGCTGCTGACCGAGATCGAGCCCCGGTCGGCGTTTTCCTGTCTTTCCGCGGACGGAGCTGTTTCGTCCGGGCGAGAACGCATCTTCCACGCACCATGGAGCGAGGGATCATGAATTTGCTCGAAACGAAAGAGGCCGGGACGAACCACGCCGAGCCGCAACCTCGGAAAGCGTCGGGGCCTGTCGGTCGCGCGCGGCGGTCGGGCTGGGCGAGGCTGATCATGCTGGTCGTCGTGGCCGGCGTGGTCGGGTTTTACGTGTTCACGCGGGGCGTGAAGCGAAGCGAGGCGGAGGCGGTCCACGCGATCGACCTTGCGAAGGGCTATCTCCAGGCCGCCAGCCGGGCGATCACCTCGACCACGTCACCGGAAAAGTCGACCGCCACGCCCGAGGTCAAGCCCCGGACCCCCTGGAAGGGCTTTGTCGAGATTGACGAGGACGAGGCCAAGGCGATCGGCCTGCAAGTCGTGACCGTGCAGGCCCAGACCGAGCCGATCAAGCTCGAGCTCACGGGCACCACCGACTACGACCCCAACACCCTGACGCAGATCCGGCCCCGATTCGACACCCTGGTCGAGCACGTTCACGCCGAGCTCGGCCAGAGCGTCAAGAGCGGCGACCCCCTGGTCGACCTGTTTTCAACCGAGCTAGCCGCCGCCAAGAACGACTTTCAGACCGCATACGTCCAGTGGCGGCACGACCAGCGGCTCCTGGAGCTCGAGAAAAAACTCGCCGATAACGACGCCATCGCCAGACAGAAATCGATCGACGCCCAGAACGACGAACAAAAGAGCCGGCTCGCCTTCGAAACCGCCCGCGGCAAGCTCCGCGTGCTCGGCGTCCCGGCCGAGCAGATCGACCCCCTGCTCAAATACCTCGGCGATGAACCGATCAAACGCGAGACCAAGGACGTCGAAAACAAGGCCCGAATGACCCGCCTCTCACCCGTCGACGGCATCGTCATCACCCGCAACGTGGTCCCCGGCAACCTCTATGACAACAACGACGTCCTGATGGTGATCGCCCCCCTGGAGCACCTCTTCGTCTGGGTCAACGTCTACGAAAAGGAACTGACCAAGGTCTTCGTCGGCCAGCACATGGAAATCACGTTTCCCTTCTCGAGCCAGGCGATCGAGACCGAGCTCCAGTACATCTCGCCCGCCGTGTCCAAGGAGACCCGCGCGATCCGAATCCGGGCCACCATCCCCAATGTCGGGGGCCGGCTCAAGGCCGATATGCGGGTCCGAGCCGCCCTCGAGATCCCACCGATCAAGGGGCAGACAATCATCCCCCGGCTCTCGATGGTCGTCACCGGCGGAAACGAATACGCCTTTGTCCGCAAACCCCTCCGCGGACCAGGCGGGGTCGAACAGTTCGAACGCCATAAAATCGTGGTGGCCCAGGAACGCTCGGACCAGGTCGTCGTCGCCAGCGGCCTCTCGCCGGGCGAGGACGTGGCGTCAAACGGAAGCCTGATCTTGTCGCAGCTCTTCGAGGATCAGCAGATCGTCGAAACCGGCATGCCCATCAAATGATTCGCCGCCGACTCTCCCTTGCGCCCGAGCCACGGAAGTCGGGTTCGCTCGACACGTGATCACCGCCACGCGCGGCGGTGGGACTCACGGAACCGTCAAGGAATCGCTTCGTGGATGGGGCCCTCGTCGAGCGGAATCACACTACTTGGCCGGCTTGGCCGGGGCGGGAAGCTCGCCGGCGATCTGATCGTATCGGGCCTTCAACCGGGCCACGACTTCGCGGTTTTCAGCGGCGACGTCGCGCAGTTCTCCAGGATCGTTCTCGAGGTCGAACAAACTCATGGCCCCGGTCTGGTCGACAGCGCGGAGGCCAGGATACTCGGAGGGGTGGGCCTGTT
>JAKBAP010000392.1 GCA_021808995.1 Planctomycetota bacterium
GTCCCGAGGCGGATCCAGTAATGCTGAGAACACGACTGATCGGTGCCGTCCTGGGAATGGCCGGGGTGTTGCTCTTGGCGTTCACCGGCACCGGGCAGGAGAAACTTGGTCTGGCCGGACCCGGCGACTCCCTCAGGGCGGCGCTCCCGCGCACTCCGCAGGTTCAGAAAGAGCTCAGGCTCACAACTCAGCGGATCGAGAAGCTCGTTCGCATCGCCGAGCAGGCGAAGACGTCCAAGAAGAAGGTCGAGGAATCAAGTGGCAAGGGCAAAGGACGTGATCAGGCCAAGGCAAAGGCCAACGACCCCGTCGCCAAGGAGCGGGAACGCATCGCTCAACAATCCATGGACCCGGTTTTCGCTCGGCTCGAGCGAGACACGGACGACCAATTGAACGGCATTTTCGTGGATCCCCCGGCCGGTAGAGGTACACCAATCGAGTACTGGACGGACTTCTAGGGAGCATCCTCGGCTTCGGGAATCCGCCGCCGGCGCGACGGTCGCCCCGCGAAGGTGACGAGTCGCCCGTCGTCGCGGCGAAACGACGACGGGTAAGGCGGAGCGCATGATTTTCCAGGGCGAGCGGAGGTCCACTCGCCAATCGGATCCCGCGCGGTCGTGGACGGCCCTTGGTTTAGCGGTCGTTATGGATCGTGACGCCGGGCCAGTCGTCGGTGCGGAACGGGGTCATCGGCAGCCCCTCGGCGCTATACACATTGCAGACGGGGTTGTCGGCCCAGGCATAGCGGACGGCCTTGGGGCTCTTGACGGCGTCGGCCCAGACCTCGATCTGGGTCGGGGAGATGAGCTTGGCCTTGGCCCAGACGAACTTGTGGTCCTCGCCCGCGATGGCGAAGCCGCGAGGTTCGGAGACGTCAAAGGTCTTGAGCCCTCCGCCACAATGGTCGATGGTCAGGACGACCTTGTCGCCCTTGACCTCCATGGCCTTGTAGCTGGGGCTGTGATAGGCCATGGGGGTGTTGTAGACGGTCGCGAGCGCCCATCGCGCCAGCCGGTCGGCGACGTCCTGCTTGTTTCGAGGGTGAATGTCCTTACCCTCGCCCGCGTCGATGATCACGGCCTCGCCCGTCTGGGGCAGCCGGCTCATGCTCATGGTCTGCGCTTCCCTGAGCTCGGCCCAGGCGCTTTCGCGGGGTTCCGGCGCTTCGTCGAGAAAATCGGCCAGTTGGACCCAGAAAAAGGGGAAATCCCCTTGACCCCATTCGTCTCGCCAAGACTTGATCATGAGTGGGAACAAGTCGCGATACTGATACGCGCGGCCGGCGTTGGATTCGCCCTGATACCAGATCACGCCGCGGATGCCATAGCCGATCGTCGGCTTGAGGACGCCGTTGTAGATATTGCCGGGGCGGGAGTTGCCATTCATGTTCCATTCGGGGTTTGAAGGCGCCGGTGGCGCGGGCTTGCCGTCGCTCTTGGCCTTGTCGGCGGCTTTTTTCCACTCGACCATCTTGGCGTCGAATTCGGCCTTGGCGCGGGGATAGTCGCGCTCGATTTGCTCCCAGTTCTTGAGCAAGGGGCCGTACTTGGGGTCGGCGGCCAGGATGTCCCCGCGGACCCAGGCCTCGCAGGCCGAGCCGCCCCAGGCGTCGTTGATGAGGCCGATCGGGACCTCGAGCGTGTCGTGCAGCCTGCGTCCGAAGAGATAACCGACGGCCGAGAAATACGCGGTCGTCTCGGGCCGGCAGGTTTGCCACTCGCCCTTGAAGTCCTGTTGCGGCGTCTGGGTGCCGACCTGGGGAACCGAAATCAAGCGAATACGCGGGTGCTTCGCCCCCTTGACCTCGAGCTCGCCGCTGTTGGTCGCGATCACGGGCCACTGCATGTTCGACTGACCCGAGCAGATCCAGACCTCGCCGATCAGGACGTCGCTCAGGGTGAGGGTGTTTTTCCCCTTGATTGTCATTTCGTGAGGGCCGCCGGCGGGCATCGGGTCGAGCACGACCCGCCACGCGCCATCGGCCCCGGCCTTGGTAGTCTTGGTCTGGCCGGCGATCGAGACCGCGACTTCCTCGCCCGGTTCGGCCCAGCCCCAGACGGGGTCCTTCATGTCGCGCTCGAGCACCATGTGCGAGCCGAAAATCGCCGGCGTCTTCACATCCGCGCGCGCCCGCGCGGGCAGCCCCGTCAAAACCCACGCGCTGAGACTCAGCGAAATGACAACCGCCCACCCACGCCGTTCAACTCGCGTCATCGCACGACCCTCGTTTCAAACCCTGTTAAACCGTCCTCGCATCTTGGCCCATCATGCCAGAGTGGCGGGCCGCGACCAAGCCCCCGCCCGACGGGCAACCCGCGCCGTCATCGAGCCGCCGGCGTTTCAGCGCCCAGCGACTTCAAGAGAACCGAGCGAAACTCGATCCGATAGCCCTCGGCCTCGAGTCCCACGTAGCCTTTCTTGACCTCGCATTCGCGAAATTCGTCGGTGATCGCGCCATTCACCCAGAGCGTCACTTCCGGCCCCTGGCAGGTAATCTCAAACGTGTTCCACTCTCCGGCCGGTTTCACCCGCGAGGTGGCTTGCTTGCCGTGGTTGATGCGTTTGATCCGACCCTCGACCGGCGTGTCGCCAAAGAGAAAACCCCCCGAGCCGCTTCCCGTTTGCGCCTGGTGCCAGATACGGGCGTCCTTGGAATTTCGGGCGTAAATGCCCGAATTATAGCCCTTTTTCCCTTCCACGGGCGTGAACCGCCATTCCACGTGAAAAACGAAATCGCCCTGCTCACGGCCATAGCGCAGCCATTCGTGGCCGCGATTCCCCTCGCAGACGAGCACGCCCGTCTTCGCATCGAACGTCCATTGCGAGGTGGGATCGAGCTTGCCCTCGGGAGGGATCGGGCCACGAGCCCAGCTCTTCATCGCGTCTGGGCCCGCGAGCAAATTGGTCCAGCCCGTAGGGTCGCGATCGAGGGCGCTTGCCGTGTCGTCGGCTCCCATGACGGCCAACCCAGCCGCGAGGATTATCGACGGAACCGCGACCCAGAATCGCCACTGTCTCACATGACGATTGTTCATGTAACGTGTTTCCCTTCAAGGAAAAACGGCCTTCCGGCGGGATTCAGGCCATTTTCGGGGTGAAACTTCCCAGTAATTCCGGCCTTCGCAAATAGCCCGCGACCCAGATCAACGCCAGGATCACCGACTGCGCGACATAGCTTTCGGCGTGCTGCATGTGGGTCACGATCGCCCCTCCCATGTAGGCCGACAGCAAGAGAACCCCGAGCGAATGCGTTCGCGGGATCAAGAATAAGAGGGCACTCACGAGCTCGCCGCAACCGATCAAGAGGACTTCATTCTGGAGCCCAAATTTTTGAAACATCTCGACCACCTGGGGGGCCTTCATCAATTTCCCGGCGGCGCTCCCAATGAAGAGCGCGGCCAGGAGACAGCTCAAGATCCAGGCGGCGATTGGTCGAGCTTTTTCCTTGAGACTCATCGATCTCTCTCCTTTAAGCCCCATCCATGCGGGGTGATCGTTGAAACACAATGGGTCACGATTTCGTGGCCAGCGCCCTCGTGACAAAGGCTCGGATTGGCTTTTCCAGGAACTTGACGCCCCAGGGCACCACTCCCTGGGCGAGGACCTTGTGGTCGTCATGCGAGACGACGACCTCGAAACCCGGCCCGCTCAGCGTGACCGACTTGCGATCGAGCGCCCAGTCGCACTGTTTGATCCAGCGGCCATGCTCGGTGATCGCCGCCGTGATGGCGCGCTCGAAATTCGCGTGCGCCGTCTCGGGGTTCTGACCATGGTCCACCACGATATCGAGCCGAGCCATGCGAGTCGCGCCATCCCCTGGTCCGTGATGCGAAATACAGATTGACCGCGCATTTACCTTGCCGTCGCCCCCATGGCCAAGTCAAGCATTGCATCGCGGTCGGGGGGCGTTATGCTTGATTCCCGCGAACCAAAAGGTCGACCATGCCAACATCCGGAGAAACGACGACGATGGCGAATTCTCGAAATCAGACGTTGCCCGCGCGGTTCGCGCTGGCGTTTCTGGTGGTTGCCTGGCTGGCTGGCTCGGCGGCGGCCGACGAGGCCAAGATTCGGCTCCTGATCATCGACGGCCAGAACAATCACAACTGGAAAGACACCACCCCGGTGATGAAGGCCGACCTGGAACAGTCCGGGCGATTCACGGTCGACGTGGCGACCACGCCGGCGGCCAAGTCGTCACCCACCGCCTGGGAGTCGTTTCACCCGGATTTTTCCCGTTACGATGTCGTGCTCTCGAATTACAACGGCGAGCCATGGCCAGCCCCGGTTCGAGAGGCGCTCGAGGCCTATGTTTCCGGGGGGGGCGGCCTGGCGATCATCCACGCGGCCAATAACGCTTTCACCGATTGGCCCGCTTATAACCAGATGATCGGACTGGGCTGGCGCTCGCCCAAGTTTGGCGACCGGGTAACTCTCGACGACGAGGGCAAGGTCGTCCGCACGCCCAAGGGCGAAGGGCCGGGCTCGGGCCATGGGCCGCCGCACCCGTTCGTGATCACCATCCGGGAGCCCGAGCACCCCATCACCAAGGGCATGCCCAGCACCTGGATGCACGCCAAGGACGAGCTCTATCACGGCCAGCGCGGGCCGGCCTTGCACATGGAAATCCTGGCGTCGGCGTTTTCCGACAAGGCCAAGGGGGGCACGGGCGCGAACGAGCCAATGATCTGGGTGATCCCGTTTGGCAAGGGACGGGTGTTCACGACCGTCATGGGACACGCGATGGGAAACGACGCGACCGCGATGCATTGCGTGGGATTCAAGACCGTCATGCTGCGAGGGGCCGAATGGGCCGCCACCGGCCGCGTCACCATCCCCATCCCCGCGAATTTCCCGACCCCCGAATCCGTGCGACGCGACGACGCGCCTGGGAAGTGATCAAACCGCGACCGTCCACGC
>JAKBAP010000022.1 GCA_021808995.1 Planctomycetota bacterium
ATCTATCCGCTCGCGCTCGAAATCGAGCGAGACGGGTTTCGCTGTTCGGCCCCGCTCACGGGACCGCGGACCCCGATTCGAATCGACGAGCTGGCCTACGAGCGTTCGCCGGCGTCCACGTCATCCTTCCCCGCCCCCGTTCCGCTGGGTCGGTCCCTGAGTTTCAAGGGCGCTCTTCGCCGGGCACTCGACTGGGAGACGGTCACGCCGATCGAGGATCTGCCCAAGGGCTCGCCCCGGCTCGATCTCAAGCGTGGACTGAGGCGCTGGAAAGAAGCCCGCGCGGGAGTTGGATCATGATCAAGACAGCCGGCGATTCGGATGTATCCATCGAGGACGACGCCGCGTGGCTCGCCCGCCAATGCCGAGCGCCCGCCCGGGACGGGGTGGTCTATCTGCATTCGCCGACGTGGGCCTTTCAGGCGCCTGGCGGAGGCGAGAATCAGCTCGTTCGGACGGCCCGCGGGCTTGAGGAGCTGGGCCGGGCTCCGAGGCTCTTCGTACCCTGGGTCGACCGGCTCGAGCGTGGTCGGCTCTTGCACCTTTTTGGAATGTCTCGCGAGGGGCTCGATCTCGCCCGGGTGGCCCGCGCGCGTGGGATCAAGGTGGTCGTCTCGCCGATCTGCTGGTACGAGCCGGCCGCGATTCGCGCGCTCGAGCCGGCCTTCGGGCGGCGGCTGGTGGGCCTGGCGGGGTATCACGCCCGCTCGGCCGCTCCCTGGCTTCCCTCATGGCGGCGGGAATTGCTGATGATCGCCGATGCCGTGCTCCCCAACTCTCGGGCCGAGGCGCGGCAGCTCATCCGGCTCTTTGGGCTCGATCCAAGTCGAATTCACGTGATTCCGAATGCCGTCTCGCCGGGGTTGCTCGAGGCGGGCCCCGAGCTGTTCTGGGAGCGGATCGGCCGATGGGACTTTGTCTTTTTCGCCGGCCGCCTGGAACCCCGCAAGAACCCCTTGGGCCTGATCCAGGCGCTCGCGAGGTCGGGACTGCCCATCGTGATCGCCGGCGACGCGCCCGCGGGCCAGGAAGCCTACGCCCGACGATGCCGCGAGGCGGGGGGCGATCGGGTTCACTGGCTGGGTCGCTTGGCGGCGGACGACCCGCTGCTGGCGTCGGCCTATCGCGCGGCCCGCGTGTTCGCGTTGCCGAGCTGGTTCGAGACCCCAGGACTCGCCGCTCTCGAGGCCGCCCTCGCCGGTCTGCCGGTCGTCGTGACGCCGCACGGCTCGACCCGCGAGTATTTTGGTGATCTGGCCGCTTACGCTCGACCAGACAGCCCGACCGAGATCGCCCGCGCGGTCGAGCGGTCGTGGAACGAAGGAGCGGACCCTCGGCTCGCGCGGCGAATCGCGGACCATTATCTCTGGCCCCAGACGGCCCAGCTCACGGCGGAGGTCCATGACCAAATCACCGAGTAATCCCAGGCCCGTGAAAGTCGGCCGTTATCGCTACAGCAAGCTGCGATGGCGGCTGCTGGTCCACGCGCTCGACGCCGTGGGGACAGTCGTGATGGCGCTTGTGCGTCTGGTTCGACCGGCCCCGGTCGTGGGCGAGGTCAAGCGAATCCTGGTGGTTCAGCTCGATCATCTGGGCGACGCCGTGCTCAGCACGCCGCTCTTCGGCGAGCTCGTGGCCGCCTATCCCGACGCCCAGATCGATGTCCTGGCCTCGCCCAGCAATCACGAGGTCTTCGAGGCCGACCCCCGGATCGGCCAGGTGCTCGTCGCCCAGCAAACCTGGTTTGAACGCCGCCGCGAGCGCTTTAGCCTGATCCGGGCTGTCTGGCGGCTCGGCCGTTCGCTTCGGCCCCGGCGGTATGACCTGGGCGTGGATGTGCGGGGCGACGTGCTCTCGGTAATGGTGCTGGTCCTGGCGGGGATTCCCCGTCGGCTGGGCTGGGACATGGGCGGGGGAGCGTTTCTGCTCACCGACGTGGCCTCGTGGCGGCCTGGTCGACACGAGGTCCGCTCACGCTTGGCGCTCGTGGGCGAGCTTGGCATCGAACCATCGGCGACCCCCAGGCTCGAGGTCCACGTCGATGACCAGGTCCGGGTCCAGGTCGCGAGGCGACTGGCGGAGGCCTGGCCGCGGCGATCCGCGAGGCGCGTGGAGGCGCGAGCCGTCGGGCGATCCCAGCGGTGGGCGAGCCGAGCACTCGCGCCCCGGCCCACCCCGCCACCCCGGAACGACGCCGATTGGCTGCACGCCGATCGGTTCTCGGCTCAACCCCCATTGGCCGCCGTCCACATGGGGGCGGGGACCGCGGCCAAGCGGTGGCCCCTGGAATCGTGGCGGACCCTGATCGCAAGGTTCCTCGACCAGGGCTGGCGAATCGTCCTCGTGGGAGGGGCCGATGACGTCGCCCTCGCGCGATTGATTCCCTCGCATTCGAGACTCGTCGATTGGTCGGGCCGGCTGACGGTCGTGGAGACCACCGCCCTGTTGGAACGGGCCGATCTCTTCGTGGGCGCGGATTCAGGGCCAGCACATCTGGCGGCCTCGGCCGGGACGCTCTCCGTCGTCCTCTTCAGCGGCACCAATCAGTCCCGCCAGTGGCGTCCCTGGTCGCGCCACACCCTCGTGGTTCGAAAACGCGTGCCGTGCCAGCCCTGCCACCAAAAAACCTGCCCCCTGGCCGGTCACCCCTGCATGAGTCAGCTCGATCCCGAGCGGGTCTTCAACGGGGCGATGCGGCTCTGGGCGCGGTCGCACCAGGCCCAATCACCCCATGACCCACTCTGACCGATCCTTGACCCGCTGAATCCAGGAGCTCCAATTCATGCCCCATTCGCCGCGCGAGAACCACCCCTGGTCGATCGATTGGCGAGGTTGGCTGGCCCTGACCTGGGCACTCTGGTGGTTTCAGGCGTACCTGGTCATTGCCGTGCACGCCCGGTCGGCTCGGTTTCTGGAGATCATTCACGGGGCCTGGAAATAGACCCCGCGACCAGACCAGGAGCCCCCTTGTCGATCACGAGCTGGTCCACCAAGCGCCCGTCCTCGCTCCAGGCCCGGTAGGTCAAGCGATTCCGATCGGCGTCGACCTCGATTATTTGATATGTGGAAAGCTCGGTGCGTCCGACCTCGATATAGTCGCGCGCCGGCTGATCGGCGACGAATTTATCGCCCGAGACCGCGATCACGTAATAGGTTCCCGAGTCGGGTCCCAGCGCGCGATGATTGGCGCGCATGGGATAGGTTCTGAGATAAGCATGATCGTGTCCCTGGAGGACGAAATCGACGTGGTGCTTGTCGATGACGGGGATCCAGGCCTCGCGGAGCGAGGGGACGTCTCGCCAGGGATGCGACGGGTAGAGCGGGTGGTGAAACACGACGAACTTCCAGCGAGCGCGCGTCTTACCCAAGGCCTGATCGAGCCAGCCAGCCTGAATGCGGGCCTTGCTGGGACTGGTCGCGGCCAGGGTGCTGTCGAGGACGGCCACGAAGGCGTCGCCCGATTCGAACTTGTAGACGAGATTGTCGTCGAGTTGGCTGGGTCCGTTTCGTGGGGTTTCAAAAAACGCCCGATAGAGCCTGGGTCCCATGTCAAGGTATTCGTGATTGCCCACGCAAGGCAAAAGGGGGGTTTGCTCGAGGACCTGGGCGGCTCGCAGGAAAAAGTGGTCCCAGTTGGTTCGTTCGTTGCCGCGGTCGACCAGGTCGCCGGCGATCATGAGAAAGTCGATCTCGGGATGCCGCGCATGGGCCTTGGAAAGCAATCGGCCCCAGCTCTCAAGACCAGTTTGGGCATCGCCGAGATAGAGAAAGCGTGTCGACCCGCGGGGGGCCGGGGCGGTCTTCATTGTTTTCCAGGCCCCCCAGCCGCCCGGCGAGCCGTCGCCAATCGCATAGGCGTAGCGCGTGTCGGGATCGAGACCCGAGACCACCACGCGATGGCGCTCGACGACCGGATCGTTGAGAACGCTCGGGCATTGGATCACGCGAGTGGACGATCGGACGATCCGGGCCGCGTCGTTTGAACCCTCGTCCGTCCCGTGGATCTTCAAATAAGCGTGACGCGAGCCAGGCTCGGTCCTCCAGGTCCAGACAAGCTCGTGGGGGGCATCGTCGCCATAGGCCGCCGTGATCTGATCGGGGGCGTCTCGTGAGACAACGTGGGTTTTCCAGACCCGCCCCGTCGCCAGGAGCGCGGAGCCACGCCGGGAATGGGCCGGCTGGAGCAAGATCGAGCCCACTAACTCGGGCGAGAGCGCTCGGATCGGGCTCTCCTGATCACTGGCCAGACTCGCGCCGACGCGCGCGGACACGGCCCGCCAGCCGCTCGAACGATTAGGGTCGAGCTTCACCTCGCACTGGCTCCCGCCGGCCATGGGACGGACCAGGACGGCGTAATGGCCCCGTGGCGAGCGATCAAGCCCGTTAACCCCGAGCTCGACCCAGCCAGGCGGGAACCGACGGCGAAAGAGCATCAAGCGTTCCTCACCCAGATCCAGCGTGAGCGATGTGGGTTCGAAGCCTCGCTCACCCAGCCAGAAAGGGGCCTCTCGCTCGGCCGCGGCGACAAGGACGGTCGCCGGCATCGCGATGTGGAACCGAAGCGCGTTTTTGGCCAGGGCCTCTCGTTCCCCAGGCTGGAGGCGACGAAGCAGCCGATCCCCGTGGGTGGCCAGGGAGGTGAGCTCACCCTCGGACATTGAGCGGCTCAACCGCAGGCCGACACGCTGTAGGACGTCATTGGGAGAGAGCGAGTCAAGGCAAGGGCCGCGAAGAATCCCCGTGAAGGAGACGACCAACAAGAGCGCTGTCGCCGCTCGGGAATGACGAGGGACGTCCATGTCGCACGATCCAATCCTGAGAGACCCAAGACCGATTCGAAGAATCGCCCCACCGAAACCAGTCCGCCGCGCGGTCCTGGGGCGATCGCGCGGCGGATGGGCGACTTGACTGACCGAGGGGTCAGTTTGTCTCGATCAAGGTGCCAACCATCGCCAACCGATTCACCAGGTTGGCGGCGTCCTGAGCGCGGCGATTGTCGGAATACTTGGCCAAGGGGGCCGAGGGCGAGTCGTCGCGATAAATGCCGACCACCGAGAAAAGACCGTGGATCTCGCGAGTTTCGGCCCTGGAAAACAGGCCCGAACGGATGAGAGAAACAAGATTCTGCTGCCAGAGCTGGGTTTCAACCAGTCGAGCGGTCATGGCGAGCCCCCGATCATCAAAGGATAAAGACCGTCCGTTTCATTTCAATGTCCACGGCGAACCTTCACGGGCTGGGTTCGCGAAACCCGCTACCTCATGCGCCTGCCTGTCGGAAGCTCCGTCGCCTTCCTCATGTCAATTCACCGGCGGATCATCCTCAATCCACCGCTAACAGTATAGACGAATATCGAGCCATCCCGGTTCAGGAGACAAATCCCGATTCGAGGCGACTCCCACGGGATCCGTCTTCCAGGAAGGACCCTGGTTATAGAATGCCCGGCAAAACCGGGGCCGAGTCCCTTGATCCACGAAAAAATCTCAAGAATTTTCAAGATTTGGCCCTCCATCCGGATCATTCCCGTCAAATCGGTCCACCAGGGACCCCCTCATGCACCAAGAACAGCCAGTGGATGAGGCCAGTCCGCCTGTTTTCGCGGCAGACGAGTGACCGCCTGAGTGCCCTTTCGCGTTCGCATCGCACCGAACGGCAGCCCACAACTCCCACCTCACAAGTGTAGTCGCGTGCGTGCATGCTGGTCAAGCTTCGGGAACTTTTTCCTGGAGCAAGGACGTTCGCGATTCGGAATGACCGCGAGGGTGGAGTTTGGTCGCCAATCAGGATTGTAAGTTTGGGCAGGCTAGGAGGAGTGCGCCATGGATCACGACCTCTTCGCCCAGGAGGGCCGTCACGATGTCGAAGTTGTCTCGGAAAGGGGCGAACGCAATGGCGGCGACGGCGATCCGGATGGGGTCGAGCCAGAGCTGGTCTGGGATGAGCGAGACACCGCCTCCCAGCACGATTCGCCGAGGTGCGAGCAAGGTGACGGCCTGGTTGAGCGCGAAGGCGAGGGCCGTGCGGGCGTTTCGCAGGATTGCCACCGCGTCCGGATCGCCGGTCTCGGCGGCCTGGGCGACATCGATCGCGGTGATGTGGTTGGGGTCGCCACCCGCGCGTGAGAGGACGCTCCATGCCTGGCGCTGATCGTGTGACATGGCGAGGGCCGCCTCGCGCGCATGGCGTCCGATGGCCCATCCGGAGGCAATTTGCTCGAGTTCGAGTGTTTGATCAGAGCCCGGGCGCGGGTCGGGGACGTTCAGATGGCCGATTTCGAGCGCTCCCGACCCGGATCCGCGGTAGATCTGGCCGCTCACGATGAGCGCGCCTCCGATTCCGCTACCGATGTTGGAATAGAGCAGGGGGGATGCTCCCTGGCCGGCACCCAGGATGGTCTCGGCCAGTCCCGCGGCATCGGCGTCATTTTCGACAACGACTCTCGTGAGATCCAGCCGCTCGCGCAACCAATCCGCGAGTGGAAAGCCTTCCCATCCAGGGACTTGAAACGATTTTTGAACTGTCCCTCGCAGGGGATCGACGGGTCCGCCGAAGCCGACACCAGCGGCGGAGATTTGATCACGACGTATCCCTGCCTGTTCGATCAGCCGGGGATAGGCGTGCTCGATGCGCGCCAGGATTCCTGGCGCGCCTTGGGCGGGGTCGACCCGTTCGCGGTGGAGTGCTCGTAGAGTTCCGTCGCCCGGTCCGATGCCAAGTTGAAGCTTGGTGCCGCCGATCTCGACCCCGAGCCGCCAGGTTTTGTTCACGAGTGTCAGGCCACGGTGACGCCGTTGGAACTGGGCTTTTTGACGCCGAACCGGCGATAGAGATCGTCGATCATCCAGTGAAAGGCGACTTGATGGAGCGACTCGGTGATGCCCATGTCGTCGATGGGGGCGTGGACATTGTAGTGGGCGAGGGTTTTGAGCCGGCCGCCGGTGAATCCGGTGAACCCGACGGTGGTCAGGCCGTGGTCGTTGGCCCAGGTGACAGCCTTGAGGATGTTCGGGCTGTTTCCAGATCCTGAAATTGTCAGGAGCACGTCGCCAGGCGAGGCGAGATTCTTGAGCTGTTCGAGAAAGATGCGGTCATATCCCTCGTCATTGGCCCAGGCCATGATTCCGGACGTATTATCGGTGAGGCTCAAAACCTTGAGCCGTTTTTGGTTTTCGAAATCGCGGAGCGTCCCCTTGGCCAGGTCCTCACAGAGATGAGAGGCGTTGGCCCCGGAGCCGCCGTTGCCGCAAATGAACACGAATCGGCCCGCGTCGTAAGCCTCCTCGACCAGATCGCAGACTTTTTCGAGCTGAGCGACATCGAGTCGTTTGATCTCGTCACAGACGCGCGTGAGGTAGTCAGCCGCTCCAAGTGTTGCACCAAGCATTATCCACTCCTCGGTCATTTAAGCTTGAAGAACGTTAGCGACCCTTGCGTACTTCATAACAACTAGCATACGCTCCGACTAAAAGGGCGTCGATGAAGCTAGTCGTGATGGGTTGGCCGGCCCGGTTCGCGAGCCATGGGTTCCAAGTCAAGAACGATTTTACTCGACGGGTCGTGACTTCGTAAAGCGTCGGATCCGTGGCTCGGTCTCTCCCAGTGGAGCGTTCGGTGGTCGAAGCGGCGATGACTGGTGGTGCTTGGCGGCCGGTCGTCGGCGTCCTCGCGAGTATTTCCCTGGGGTTTGGGTGTCATTTGATCGCGCGGCGGGCACTCGCGATGCCGCGAGGGTTGCCGGCGATCCTGGCCTCCGGGGTGCTCTTCTGGGCTTCGTGTACACTTGCCCTTCTGCTTCTTTCACCCTGGGGGGCCATTTCACTGCCGGCGATCGTCGGGTTGGGATTGGCCGGGCCGGCGGTGGGGCTCTGGCTGCCTCGACGACGACACGAGACCGAGGCGGTTCACGACTCGGCGGGCTGGGACGCGGCGGCGATCATGAGCGTGGGGTTGTTTCTCACGGCCTTCGTTCCGATGGCCTTTCAGTCGCTCCTGCTCGCGGTCAAGGTCGTCAGCGATGGACCGATCTATCACCTTTATTTCGCCGCTCGCTGGTGGAAGGCGGGGCGATTGATCCTGGTGGCCGCTCCCTTTGGCGAAAACGCGGCGACCTATTTCCCCGCCAATGGCGACCTCTGGTTTACCTGGTTGATCACAGCCTGGGGGGGTGATCGGCTGGCGAGGATCGGCCAGCTACCGTTTCTTTCGCTAGCGGCCCTGGCGGCTTACGGACTGGCCCGATCGGCCGGGGCCGGGCGATCGGCGAGCACCATCGCGACCTGCTGGTTCGCGAGTTCGACGCCTCTGCTCGTCTTTTCCTTCACGCCGAATGTCGACTCGATCTTCATCGCGGGGCTGTTGCTGGCAGGCTATTTCCTTCAGCGATTCGCCCTAAACCTCGAACCGAACGCCTCGCTGGTCCTGGGTGCCCTGGCCGCTGGGCTCGCGCTGGGGACCAAAGCCGTCGGAGTGGTGTTCACGCCCCCCTTGCTGGTGCTCGGGCTGATCCTGATCGGGCGCTCGGGGGGCACCGCGAGGCGGCGGATCGAGCAATCGCTCGTGGTGACCTTGGTTCCGCTCGTCACTGGCGGATACTGGTTTTTCCACAACGCCTGGCTCACGGGGAATCCGCTCTATCCCCTTCAGGTTTCACTCCTTGGAAAGATCGTGCTCGTGGGATGGTACGGACCGGAGGCGATGCGGCTTAGCCCCTACTATATCCCTGTCTCGGAATGGAGGGCGCTGGGCGATATCTTGCTGGCCGCACTGGACCCGCGGCTCGTGCCCGTATGGCTCCTGGCGATCATGACGGCGGTGTTTTCGGCGACGAGCCGGGAAAACGACGGCGCTCGCAAGCGGCTCACGGCGGCGTTCGCCGTTCTGGCGGTCGCCAATATCGCGCTCTACTGGGTTTTCATTCCCTACCGGACTCAGCAACGGTTCATGCTTCAGGCGTTGGGTTTCGCGGTGCCGCCGCTGGCGGTGCTGATCGATCGCGGGGGTTGGTCGCGGGGGTTGGCCGCGCTCTTGCTTGGGGCCCATTTGCTGACCCCCCAATCGTGGCCATTCGCCGGTGGAGATTCCGCGATTCCCTGGGATCTGACGCCCATGATCCCCAATGCCGTGGACGCGCCCATCCCGCTCGTGACGCGGCTTGAGCGCGCGATGGACCGGGACCCGGCAAAACGTTCGGCCACGGGGCTAGTGTTGCTCGCGGCCACGGGTCTGGCGGCGGTGCTCGCCGCTTGGGGGGTCTCGGTCCGGCGAGGCCGCCGACCCGGTGCCGTGATCGCCTGGTCGCTCGTGCTCGGGGTGGTGGGGGGGGCCGATCTTGGTCTCAATTCCTACGATTCGCGGATCCGTTTTTACCCACCGTTTCTCGATTTTTACCGGGGTTGGATCCATTTCGATCACTGGTGTGGCCCGCGGGGGGCGCGGGTGGCCTACGCCGGCACGAATCTCCCCTATTATCTGCTGGGCGAGGGACTTAGAAACGAACTAAGATACATCAACATCAACGATCGGCGCGAGTTTTTGTTGCACGATTATCACCGGGAGGCCCAGGCCCGAGGCGAGGGCACGTGGCCCAATTCCCGCCCGGGTTGGGATCGGATGAACGCCGATTACGGGGCCTGGATCGGGAATCTCGAGGCCGAGCGTATTCAATTGTTGGTGGTCACCCGGGTGAATACGAGCGAGGGCGCGCACAACGTGGCCGACGCCCAGGGCTTCCCGATCGAGCGGGTCTGGGCCGATGGTCACCCTGACCGGTTCGAGCCGCTCCATGGCGCGGAAGAGGGGGACCCTTGGTTTCGGCTCTACCGGTTTCGCGGGATGGGAGGGGCGCGAGCCGCCTCGAAATCAGGTTCGTGAAAAAATCCTTGCCGGATTCGACGGATTCACGCGCCTGAGGGAACAGATAGAGGTAGAGGACGAGATCACGGCCGCCCGCGCTCGACCCCTCGAAGGTCTCTTTTCTGGGAGGACGATCGCGATGCGTTTGACGCTCAGGACGCTGCTGGCGTGGCTGGACGATACCTTGCCTCCGTCGCAGGTGCGGGAAATTGGCATTCAGGTCAAGGAGAGCCCGCTGGCGCGAGAGCTGGCGGATCGGATCGCGCGGGTGACGCGGCAACGGCGGCTCACGGTTCCAGGGAGCACGGGTCCGGAGGGGACCGACGCCAACACCGTGGCGAGCTATCTTGATAACGAGCTCGAGCCGGACGATGTGGCCGAATATGAGAAAAAGTGCCTGAGCTCGGACGTCCATCTCGCCGAGGCCGCCAGCGTGCATCAGGTTTTGAGCTTGCTGGGTCAAAAGGTCAAAGTCCCATCGGCGGTTCGCTCGCGAATGTACCAGCTTGTGAAAGGGCGAGAGACCCGTTCGACGCGGCATCGCGTGAGTGGGGCCCACCGGCGTGTCGAGCCGGTCGCGAGACCGCTTCCGGAGTGGAAAGTCGCGGATCAGGACGCGAAGACGACGATCCAGCGATTGTCGCCGCTCGTGGCGTGCTTGTTCCTGGGTCTGATCGCGGTCTGGGCGGCGTGGCGGAGCGTGACGTCCGAGCCATCGCCCTTGGCGCTCAATCTTCCGGTCGAGAGGAAGCCGGCGCTCGCGCTGGCGAAGGCCGCGGATCCGAACGTTCCTCCGATCGAGCCGCCGGCGGTCGTGGCCGCTCCCGAGGAAGTTTCCCCACCCGAGAGCGTGGCGAAAGCAACCCCCCCCGCCGAGCCCAAGAAACCGGCCGAGGAATCCGCTCCGGCCAAGGAGACCATGGCCAAGGCCGACGTGCCCGCTCCCAGGCCCAAGAGCAAGATGGGAGTGCCTGAGGTCTCCGAAGCCCTGGCCTTGCGTTTCGAGGCCGATCAGCGCCAGTGGACGCGGCTGGGAGAGGGGGCCTTGCTCGGGCGGTCCGATCGGATCTTGTGTCTCGAGCCGTTCCGGGTCTTGCTTCCGCTTGGGGAGGCTCGATTCGAACTGATCGGCGAGACCGACTTGCGGCTCCTGACCGCGCCCGACGACCCATCGCCGGCGATCGAACTGAGCCATGGCCGGCTGGTCGTCCAGCAGCCGGCCTCAACGACCATTCGGATCGGGCCCCTGGCCCGTCCGCTCGTGATCGAGGCCGCGCAAGATAGCCTCATTGGCATTGAGCGTACGGTGCGCAGGCTCGACGGCCGGCCGGCCGATCCGTTTCCGCCGCTGGTCATTTACTGTACGCGGGGCGAGATCACGCTAGTCCTGGACAAGAAGCGAGCGACCCTGACGGTCACGAACGCCGCCCATATTCCGAATGGCGGGACGATCACGTTGGGCTCGCCCGACGCGCCACCAGCCTGGACCGCCGGGGGCGAGCCGCCGGCTTTTGAAAAACCGCTACGTGAGCAGTTCGTCAAGATGATCCAGCCGGGTCGTCCGATCATGGCCGAACTGGTGGCGGCGATCGATGACAAACGCCCGGAGATCAAGCAACTCGCGGTCGCGGCGATCAAGGCCCTGGGAGATTATTCGCTCCTGGTGCCGCTCATGTCGCGCGAGGGAGACCCGATCACGCGGCGAGCCACCATCGCCGCGATTCGCGAAACCATGGGCTTTTCACCGGAGAACGCCACCCGGATGCGGGATCAGTTGAGCGAGGAGTTCGGCGATGAGCGACTGTCGCTGGTTCAGAAAATGCTTGATGTTCATACGCGGGCCGAGGCCGCGAATCCTAGCCAGCTCTTGCAACTGGTGGCGTTGCTCGAGCCCGCCCAGGATTCGCTGGGTCTCCGCGAATTGGCGCTCGATGACCTCAAGCGAATGACCGGTCGCGACGACATGGGCTATGACGCTGATCATCCCGAGGGGCGTGGACTGACCGCCTGGCGCGAGATCGCTCGTCGCGCCGAGGGTAAGTCGCAGACCGGCAATGGTAAGGCCAGGTAAGGTTCGGTTGGCTCACGCCCTGGCTCGCGTGAGGGTCGCGAGCCAGGCCCTGGGTCCACCGGGGCTGAAGGTTCGAGCCTCGGGGTGGTCGGTGGTCTGAAATCGGGCCGCGCGGATTTGGGCGACGTCCCAGCCGTCGCGAAAAGCCTCGTGGATTTCGCTCTTGGCGATCCGTTTGGGTCCCGCGCCTGGTGGTTCCTCGTCGCTGAAGCAGAGGATATGGAGCCGGCCGCCCGGCCGGACGATCGCCGCGAGCCCCGCGACGTAGCGCCCTCGCTCGCGCTCGCCAAAGGTATGAAACAGACCACTGTCGATGACGGTGTCGAAGGCGCGTCCGAGTTGGTCGAGCTCCAGGGCGTCGCCGATCTGAAAGTGGGCGGTTATGCCTCGTTGGTGGGCCTTCGCGATGGCCCGCTCGATGGCGACGGGGATGAAGTCGAGCCCCCAGGAGAAGTGCCCTTTCGAAGCCAGGTAAAGCGCGTTTTCGCCGGTTCCACACCCCGCGTCGAGAACGTCCCCTTGGATCTCGCCCGCCTCCTCGAGCTCGACGAACGCGGGCTGGGGCCCGGCGACGTCCCAGGGAGCCGATTCTTGATAGGCCGACTCAAAATGCTCAGGTCCCATGGCTCGCCTCTCACAAGGATCGGGGTGTGATCATGGTCGACCAATAGACCTCCCCGACGGGGGCGGTGATCATGTCGATGGTGTCCAGGCTTTCGACTTCCTCTCCACCCTCCGCGTCAGGCTCGCCGCCGGGCGTGGAGGATCGAGGCGCGGTTTGCTAGGATGGAGATTGGTCGCGGAGAGAATCTCGCTCGCCGACCAGCTTTATCCTATTGCGTGGGCGCTTGAAGAATCCAGCCCTGGCGTGGATCGCCGTCTCCGGGGAGATCGAAACGACGATGACGATCGTTCCCCGCCCGGTCGCGATGGCGCTCGTGATTTCGACCCTGCTGGGCGGAAAAGCCCTCGGGCAGAATCCGCCTGAGTCAAAGCCTCAGTCCCCCCCGTTGCCGTTTTACGTGGTTGTCGGCGGTCCCAAGGATCTTTCGGAGCTCTGGCGGAAAATCGCCGATCCGGACTTTGTCGTCGTGAAGCCCCCTCCGTCGGCCAAGGGGTCGACGTCGGAGCGATCAGGAGCCCCTTCGTGGGTGATCGAAGCGGTCGACGCGCGAGGTCGAGTCGAGGGAGACTCCGCGGCGATCACCGTCGATTTCGCGATCGACAACCGGACCCCGGCGGCCGTTTGGGTTCCGTTTCGGCTCGATGATCAGCGGATCGCCACCGTGCGCGAGGGGGCCCGCGACCTACCGCTGAGGATGACCACCAAGCGCGAATGGGAGGCACTGATCGAGGGGGCGGGCGTTCATCACGTGAGAGTCACACTGCGTGCCGCGGTGCTGGCGAGTCTGTCACGGAACTCGCTCTCGGTGGCCATTCCCGAGGCACCATCGACCTCGCTCGACCTCGAATTCCCGGGTGACGAGACCGACTTCGTGGTCGGAGCCAGCGAGGACTACGGTCAGTCGAGCCTGGGCTCTGGTCGGGGTAAACGGGTCCAAGCGCGGCTTTCGCCGCGTTCCAGGATCGAGATCGCGTGGGGGAGTGGCCGGGGCGCTGAGGAGACATCCACGCCCTTGCTCACGGCCGAGGGAGACGTCGCGATCGAGATTGATCTTGATCAGATGCGTGTCCAGTCGTCGTGGGCCGTTCGAGCAGCGCGGGGGCCGGCGCGCGAGCTTGAGTTTCGCCTCGCCGACGACGAGGAGGTCGACCTTGCCCGGATCGTGGACGACCCCGCCGAACCGGCGATTGAGCGGTCTCGGGGCGTTGGGGCGCTCAAGATTCGCCTGGGGGAGCCGCTTCGTCCGGGTTCGGTGAAGCGGCTGGTCTTGAAGACCCATCGTCCGCTGGTTGGGAAGGGGACTCGTGGGGTGGTGTTCGCGGGCCATCCGCTGGTTTCAGCGCGGAGGCAGACGGGTGCGATTGGGCTGTCGCACGGCCCCAATCTGTGGGTGAGCGCGAACGCGGCCCGGGGCCTTTTGAGCATCGATCCCCAGAAGCTTCCGATCGATCTTCGAGCCCGGCCGGATACCACGTTCGCGTTTGAATTTCTCGATCAGCCGTTCAAGCTTGAGCTCGCGGTCGAGCCCTCGCCGCCGCTCTACCAGGCGAGTAGCGCGGTCCTCTTGATTGTCGAGCCCGAGCGAGTGTTGTCCGAGACCCGGATCGAGCTCGAATGGGTGCGCGGACGGTTGGACGAAGTCGAGCTCGAGGTCGGGCGCGACGTTCAGATCGAGTCGGTGGGTCCCAACGACCTGGTCGCGGGGACGACTCTGGCGGGTGAGCGATCAGCGCGGGCGGAGGCCGCGGGGACGAGGCGGCTCAAGATCCGACTGACGCCGACGGCGCGGGATCGGAAGCGGGTGATCCTGACGGTGGCGGCTCGGCAACGCATCAGCGCGACCGGGAGCGTCTCCCTGGGGCTGGTTTCCGCGGGACGGGGGTCCGCGCGGTTCGCGATCCGATCCGCTCGGGCGCTCCTGGTCGAACTGGACTCGGATCGGCTCGAGCGGCTCTCGGAATCGGAGTTCTCGGTGGGGTCGGCCGCCAGCGTCGCCATCAGCCGGCGGGCCGGCGATCCTGGGCTGAAGCCGGCGTTTTTCGCGGCCGGCGATGGCGACCTGGTCACGCTCCCCCTTCGGATCGTCCGCAGGCCGCGCGAGCTCTCTCAGGAGAGCCGGCTGACGGCCCATGTCGGGCGGCTAGGTCTGGACGTGGTCCAGCGGACGCGGCTCAGGGTCCGCCACGGGCTGCCACGGGTGATCGAGATCGCCACCCCGCCGGAGATCGGTGATCGCTGGGAGATTCTCGATCAAGACGTCGAGGACAAGCACGACCTGGGCCGCTCGGAAGACGGGGTCGGGCGAGCCCGAATTTCGTTCACCCGCCCCTTCACCGATCAGCGATCGCTTTCGTTTCGCTATCGGATCCCGTTCGAGCCCGCGCTCGATTCGAGCCCGCGGTCGGTGACCGTGCCGCGGATCATGATCGTCGATGCCCTGGGATCGCCCACCTGGATTAGCCTGGAACTCGACCCCGAATTGCGGCTCGAGGGGACCGACCTGGCGTGGACGAGGTCCTCGTCCGAACCCCCTGAGTCCAGCGCCCCGATTTCGGCCGTCGACTTCGTCGAGGCATCGGCCGCGGCGTCCGATCATGCGTTTGTCTTTTCGGTTCGGGCGGCCGCGGCCGCTCCGTTGCCGGGATTGGTCGTCTCCCGGCTCTTGATTCGGTCGGCCGTCTGGAACGGCGCGACGAACCACCGAGCGTGGTGCCAGATCGAGTCCCACGGCCCCTCGGTGTCGTTTGACCTTCCCCCGTCGGCCCGATTGATCGATGTCCGGCTCGACGGCCGCGCCGCCGAGCAAGTCGAGCAAGACCCAGCGAACGCTCGCTATCGCACTCGCTTGCCCCTGGAAACTCGAGGCAGGCCGGTTTTGCTGGAAATCGGCTACGAAACCACGCGCGACGCGCCACGATCGACCTGGGTCGCCCCCCGCCTCGAGGAGGGGGCGGCCGTCTTGCAGTCGGTCTGGGAGATTCGACTTCCCTGGTATCAGGAAATCGTGGGGGCGCCCGAGGGATGGACCGACGACAATGAATGGTACTGGGATCGTATCATGTGGAAACGTCGTCCCACCCGGAGCGGCTCCGACCTCCTGGCCTGGGTCGAGGGATCGCAATCGAGGCTCGTCGTGGGCGACCTCGATCCCGGGGTTCGCGGCGACGGGGACCGTTTCGTGTTTAGCATGACGGGGCTTCCCCAGGCCCTGGCCCCAGTGGTGGCGTCGCGGCTGCTGTTGACCGGGCTCTGTTCCGGGACGGCGCTCGTGGTGGGTTTTCTGGTGGTTTTCAGGGGAATTCGCTTTCGGGTTGTCTGGGCCGTGGTATCGGGGATAGGTTTGCTGGCGGCGACCGTGACACGCCCGAGCGTGGTGTTCCTGGTGTTGCAATCGTCGTTTCTGGGTCTGGTGCTGGTGTTCGTGGGACTGGTGATCGAGCGTGTTCTCGAGCGTTCTCGGCGGCCGGTCATGGCGGTCGGTCGGCCGCGAGCGAATCGACCCGCGCCCGACTCCTCGCTGGACCGAGGGGTGTTCGTGGGTTCGGACGTGTCGACGGCGATTCGGGTTCGCGCGCCGTCGACCATGGACCATCCGCCGATGCCCACGCCACCGGATTCCGGGGTAACGTGATCGCGCGTCGTCGGCGGCACTCAAGGATTGACCATGATGCTCACAATCGACGGAGAGCCAGCGCGGTTCGCGCGAAAGCGTCGGCCAATTGGCGCGATGATCGCGTTGATCCTGGGTTTCTTGCCGTTGCTAACGGGGGCGTCGGGGCTCGAGATCGTTCGCGTGCGGGCACCCGCGGATCGGGTGGGCGAATGGCTGGCCGGGAAAGAGCTGCGAGTCATGTCCACCGCCGAATTCGAGGCCAAGGCCGCCCAACTGCGCCAGGCGGAGCGATCCGCGCCGATCGCCGGCCCCCGGCTGGTTCGTGCGAGGCATCGCGCGCGCTGGGATGGCGCGTTGCTCGTGGGCAAGAGCGACCTTGTGATCGAGCCGACATCGCGGGGCGCGGCCGATTTCCCGCTCGCGCCCTGGACGCCGGCGATCGTGGCCGGGGCGGCGACGGGATCGCTGGGCACGGGTGCGACAGGCGCGGCCAGTCTGCGCATCGAGCCGGGCGCGAGCCGTGCGATCAGCTTGGATTGGGAGCTCCGCCCGCGCGCCGTCGCGAGCGCGCGATTGCTCACGCTGGTGTTGCCGGCGGAGCCCACGACCGAGCTCGAGCTTGAGCTGCCGATCGCGTGGTCGCCTCGCTGTCGCAAGGGCGTTTTGCGTGGCCCGATCAAGTCCGAGAAGGCGGATCTGTCGGCCTGGCGCGTCGATGGCGAGCTCGGTGGCATCGACGTGCGGGTCTATCTCGACGCGGCGGGTGAGCCGGTGGCGGCCACTCGCTCGTGGGTGAGCTCGAGTACCGAGCTCGATTTACGTAAGCCGGTTGGATCAGGTGCCCGACTGGCCAACTGGAAGACGACGTGGTCGGTCGAGCTCGATCCCAATAACCCAACGACGCTCGAGGCGCTTGTCGACCCCAGGCTTGAACTGTTGAGCGTCACGGGATCCGCGCTTCGCGGCTATCGGGCCACCCGGGCGGCGGCGGGGACGTTGGTCCAGGCGACACTGGTGGGACCGGTGGCCCGGATTGAGTTTAGCGCGGGCACCGTCGTGCCAGCCTCGGGGCGCTGGCCTATGCCGACGATCCGACCGCTTCAGGCGGTCTGGACCGGAGGGACGGCGACGGTGTTGCTCGACGACGCGAGCCGATCGGTTGGGTATCGGGAGACATCGGGGCGTGAAATCCATCCCGCCGGCGACGGCTCGGCGAGCGGAGATCGGTTGGTCTTCGAGGCGGATTCGCCTGATTCGGTCGCGGAGTTGATTCTGACGCCTCCTCGGTGCGAAAGTTCGTGCCTGGTTCGGGGCCGGGTGATGCTCGACAGCGCTCCCGGGCGGCTGGAATGCCGGCTGGATTACGCGGTCCATCGGGGCTTGCCGACGGAGCTCGAGATCGAGCTGGGCCATGGCTGGGCCCCACGTCAGGTGAGCGTGCCGGGTCTTGACGAGCCGGTGTCCTGGCACGCGCGGCAAGGGCCGGCGGGGAACACGCGGGTTCGCGTGCTGCCCCCTTCGCCGATTCTCTCGCGCAAGGAATTCACGATTTTGATCGAGGCCCGGTCGACCGAGGAGCGGAGGCTCGGCCCGCTGGAATTACCAAGGGTACGGCCGCTGGCTCCACGGGTGGTCGACGAGACCTGGACGGCCTGGGCGCTGCCCGAGGTCCTGATCGAGCCGGTGGCCGCGCGGGGCGTGGCCTGGCTGGATTCGGAGACCAGGTCGAGCCGCGACCCGGACCCGGCGGGAGACTCGCGGGAGGCGCTCGCCTGGCGGTACACCGCGGCCGACGCGTTTCTAAGGATTGAGCGCGGGCGGGTCGAGCGCTCGCCATGGGCGACGATCCAGGCATTCGCGCGGATCGACCCAGGCGCGCGGCGGATGGTGATCGAGGGGCGGATTCGGATCGTCGCGGGGTCCGAGCCCCTCCGCGAGCTGCCACTCTCGATCAATCAGGCGGCCGCCCGACTCGATAACTGGCGATTCGAGGACGCGGCCGACCCCGGCCCGATCACGATCCAGGCGCTCACGGCGGATGAAGCGCTCGAGCGCGGACTGCCCAAGGGAGCGACCGCGCTGGCGCTCGGGCTGTTGATCCCTGCCCGCGGGCACCGAACCGTCGCCTTTCATGCCGAATATCCCTGGGACTCCGTCGGTCTGGTCCCCCTGCTGTCCCCGCCTGATCGATTCCTGACCAGGGGCGTCATTCAGGTCGAAACGCCGCTCGGCACCCGAACGCGGGTGGAGTCGACCGGGCTTGAGCGGCTCGACCCGTCGCTGCTCGAGCCCGACTCGCCGACCAGGATCGCCGATTGGGACGAGCCCGACGCCTCCCCCATCGCCGCGACCGAGCCCCGCGTGGCCACGCACTCGCTCGCCTATCATGGGCCCGGCGGTCGGCTCGAGGTCGCGACCGAGCGACTCACCCCCTTTGGTGGGGCCGGAGTCGTCCGCCAGGCCCTGCTCGGCACCACCATCGACGAGCAGGGACGCTCGATCAATCGGCTCAGATTGGTGGCCAATCTCCGCGACGGGGTCACGCTCGCCCTCAAACCCCCAGCCGACGTCGTCATCGTGCGAGTCCGCAGGGACGGCGTCCCCCTCGCGATGAACAAGGACCAGATCGGCTTCAGCCTGCCGATCGGCCCCGGGGGGGGAGGGCGATCGACGGTGATTGTGATCGATTACGAGGTCAAGGCCATCGGAAGCCTCGGGCGCTCCCCGTTGCGACCACGGCTGCCGGGGCTCGACATCCCTTGCTCCGCCTTTGTCTGGGAGGTGGCCGCGCCCGCCTCGTGGCGAGTGGTCGAAACAGGGCCAGGACTGCGATCCGCCGAAACGCCAGGGCGATCGACCCCAGGGCTCGATCCGGGCGATCTCGGCTGGCGCGAGCTCGGGCGGCTGGTCGGGATCTATCCAAAGGTAAAAGATAAGCCACAAGTAGATATTCTGAAGGAACTTGATCCCAGCGAGCCGACGGTCGCGGATTGGCTCACCAGGCTCGATTCAGGCGAGGTCCCGGTGGTCGTCGATCGGTTGGCGCTCGATTCGGCGGGCGTGGGACCGCGGACGCGGCTCGACACCGGCGTGGTGAGTGCCGACTCACGAGACGCGGCCCTGGCGTTTCTGGATCGAAACGGGCTCGCGGTCGCGCGGCTCGAATCGTCGCTCCTGATCACGACTCGGGACGACGCGGCCGAGCTGGCGGACCCTCGGGTCGCCGCGCGTGGCGCGATGGAGGCGCTTGTCTGGGGGGTTGATCAAACCGATCGGTTTGAAAACGTGGCGCGCTGGCGTGGCGAGCCATCGCCCCGGCTCGGTTCGGCGGCGACCGAGGATCGCGCGGATCGGGCTCGCCGCCCGCCAGGCTGGTCGATCACCAGGCGGATCCGCGCGGGCTGGCCCGACGAGACCTGTTATCTCGATCTGCGAAACCAGCCCTCGAGCGCGCTTGGCCAGTGGATCCTGGCTGGGCTCTGCCTGGTCGCGGGGGGGGCGGCGCTGCGCATCTGGTCGCGGGCTCGGATCGCGCTTGTCGTGATCGGGGTGGCGCTGCTGTTGCTCGAGCGGGTGTCGCCGACAAAATACTCCGACCAACCGGCGGCGGCGCTTTTGGGCGTCCTGGTCGCGCTGGCCGACGACCTCGCCCGAGCGCTTGGCCGGCGTGGCGGTTCGCGGAGGGAGCCGGTGGTCGGCCGAAGGTCCTCGAGCTTGCTCGCGAACCGAGCGAGCGGGGGAGCTGTCGGGGCGATTGCCATTGCCCTGGCGCTAGGTCGATTCGCCCCCGCGAACGGCCAGGAGCGTCCTGGACCCGCCAACGCCATTCTCGCCCTTTTTCCCTACGAGGGCGTCCTTGATCCCAATCGTGATCCAGACCGCGTGGTTTTAAGCCTCGACGACTACACGAGACTGATGGCGTGGTCCAACCCCGCGCCCGCGCGATCGAGCTTGCTAGCGCTTCGCGCGCGGTCGATCGAGCACCGCGCGACCCGCCTGGGGCCGGGGACTTGCCAGGTGGAGACCGAGCTCGAGATTGACTCGCCTGGCGCTGAGCCGGCCCCCTGGGAGTTTCCCACCGAATCATCGCGCGACATCACGGCGAGCCTCGATGGCAAGCCGATCCTGCCGACGATCCACCAGGGAGGAGCGAGAGGGTCGGTCATGATTCCGCCGGGATCCGGGAGACGGCTTGTGATCAAGCGGACGGCGACCACCCACGTCCATGGGGATGATCAGATCCTCGACCTGCCCGTCAACGCGCTGCCGACGGCGAGCCTGGTCGTCCAGGTCGACCCGGCCGAGAGTGCCCTGGTCGACATTCTTTCTCGGGGGGGGGTGGCGCGCGACGCGGACTCTCGAATCGTATGCCGGCTTGGCCCCACCGAGCGGCTCCAGATCCACTGGTACCGACCGGCCGATCCGCCACGGCCCAGGCCGGCGATCACGGGCGAGGGGCTGGTCCTCTGGGACGTCGAGCCGGCTGGAGACCGGCTCCGCGCGCGGTTTACCGTTCGCGAGCCGGCGGGGCTCTCGACCATCGCGTTCAAGCGTGAGCCTGGGCTCGTCCTCAAGCGGGTCTCGGTGACGGGGACCACCGATGCCTTTATCACCGAAAACGAAGCCCGGGGCGAATGGACGCTCCACGTCGACCCCGTCCTGGCCTCGGGCTCGAGGATTGAGCTTGAGTGTTACCGCCCCCGCGACTCAACCGCCACGCCGACGGAGCCAACCATGCCGCGTCGCCCTCCCAGGCTCGAGCCGGCGGGCTGGGAACGCTATTCGTGTCTCCTGGGCGCGCGCAGGCCGAGCGATTGGACCGGCCGGCTCGAGCCTCAAGCCGGCGCTGAGGTCGTCGCGGACGACATCTATGTTCAATCGTGGAATCGACTGCCCGACGATCTCTTGACCTTCAGCGGGGCGTGCCGTCTGGGGCGCGAATCGAGCGCGATCCTGACCACCGGGCCAGCCCCGGCGCGGATCCTGGTCAAGCCGACGATCACCATCGCCGTCGAGCCTGGCAGACTGGGTCTCGCGGTCGAGGCCGACCTCACGGATCTCTCCGGCCGTCCCAACGTCCTGGCGGCCCAGCTCCCGGTCGGCATGCGCCCCGTCGATGTCTCGGGCGACGGGGTCCGAGAATGGTCGATCGACGCCGCGAACCGCATCCGAATCGCCTTTAACGCGCCCGCGATCGGTGGTCGCCGCAGGATTCGCTTGAACGGCTGGATCCCCGTCCTCCTTGATCCTCTCAAGGTCGTGCCCGAGCGCATCTCCGCGCGGATTCCCTGGATCACCTGGGACGCCGTCCAGGATGTGGGATTCCTGATCACGACCTCATCGACGGTCCTTGAGCTCAAGGGAGCGCCCGGGCTTTCGAGGATCACCTCGGAATCGTCCCTTCCGACCTCGGCGATCCCGGCTACGATGCGCGTGACCTATCGCGTCGACGATCCCACGCGGCTCGGTCAATTCTCCTGGGAAAACCCGCCGCCGCGCGCGGGGGTGACGATCGCTAGCCAGCTCGCGATCCATCCCGACTCAGCCGAGTGGACCGCGATCCTGCGGTACGACGTGATCGGGGGCGCGCTCGGGTCGATGCATCTGCGGCTTCCGTCCGTCTGGTCCGCGGCCGCCGCGCTCCACGATCCAGGCGGAGAGTTTCAAATCACTCGCGAAACGCGAGGCGTGTCGGCGTTTTGGACGATCACTCCCAATCGACCGATCTGGGGCTCGCGGCGGCTCGTCCTTCGATCGTCGATCCCGCTTCCCACCAATCGCGAGATCGTGCATCCCGAGATCGCCCCACTGGGCCGGGGGAACGTCGATGTCAGGGTCTGCGTCGTGAACGCGACTCGCCGCGCGCTGACGACCGACAGCTCCGTCGGCTTACAGGCGATCCCAGGCGAAGGGGAGTTCATGGACCCCGAGTTCTCGAGCGAGGGCGCTCGTGTCGGTGTTTTTCGCGTGGCGAGCGAGCCGTGGGTCTTGCGAATCCAATCGCCCCAGGAATCGACAATCACGCGTGAAGGTCGCGACGCGGCCGCGCCGGCGACCCACGCCGATCTCGCCGTTGTCGTATCCACCGACCTGGGCCGGCTGGGCCGGGCGTTTTATGAAACAGCCCCCGGCGGGCGGGTCTTTTCCTTCAAGCTCCCAGAATCGGCCACGCTCCTTTGGGCCAGCGTGGACTCCAGCCCCGCGGTCCCGCTTCGGTCCGCGCGCGAAATCTGGTCGGTGCCGCTCGATGAGCGTAAATCGGCCCGCGTCGGCCTGCTCTGGAGAATCCTACCCCCACGCGGAGGGGACCGCTCGCGGCGGATCGCGCTGGGGCTCCCAGAAACCGTCGGCGGACCAACCCCCGCCGTCATCGCCGTTTACGCGCCCGCCGAGGTCGCGATCGACCTGGGCGCGGAGTCGCTCGAACGGGTCTCGCTGGCACGCTACGACCTCGCCCGCGCCGACGCGCTGGCTCGATCGACACGCGAGTTCCTGCCCAGGCTCGATCGCTCAAGCGCCC
>JAKBAP010000393.1 GCA_021808995.1 Planctomycetota bacterium
GCTGACCACGGTGGTTCCCGTGCTGGTGTCGAGGATGTTGAAGTGAGTGGTCGGAGTACTCGTCGGCTGGTCGGGATCAGTGCTCGTGAAGCCGATCAGGACGGAATTCGCGTTGGTCGAGTAGGCGGAAGCCTGGGGCTGAACCGTCCCGACGCCGGCTCGCACGGTCGTAACGGTCGCGGTCGTGGTCAGGTCCATCAGGGTCGAGAGCAAACAGCGGCCCTCAAGCGCGCGGACCTCGGGTTTCCAGCGCCTGCTTTCGCGAAGCTTACGAGGATCCTGGGCGATCTTTCGCGGTGAGTTAACGAGCATTGGTTGACTCCTTGATATTGTGTGTGTGAGTGAATCTTGATTGGTTGCGGGAAGGGCTGTTCGGATTCGCGTGAGTCGTCAACCACCCTTGCTGATCGACCAAGACGGCGGCGCGATGGCTCATGATCCCTGGGGATTTCCCGTCGCGAGCCGCGAGGCCGGGCCACCATCTCGCGACCAATTGGTTCGCAAGGGGGTATGCGTGTCTCGGCCGCCGACGAGGCTCACGCGAGGCCGAACGGCCTGGCCCATCTCCTCAACGCCGGTTATTGGCCCCTGGCCGGGTACGCCGGGGCTGTTGTTACCATCGGGCGCGTCCAGCGCGACGAGTGAGTAACCCTGATCGCGCGGAAAACCTCGCCGATGCACGAGGAACCAAGGCTGGCTTGCTGGCGATCAGCGTGAAGCCATCCCGTCGCGGCCCGATCAAACCGTCAAAAAAGCATCCTCTTGATGCGCGAATAAACACCCGCGAGAAGCAAGCCCTGGGCGAAATCGCATTGAATGGCCCGTCCATGGGGCGTGGTCGCCCACGTCTCTTCACGATATTCTACGGGAGTTCGCATCGGTGTGACCGAGGAATCCAATCGTTTATTGATTCGCGTCCTTGGCGACCCGCGGTCTCGGTCTTGCCGAGGCCTAGTGCTGATCGTCCGCCGAGATTGTGATTCGGGGCCGTGCGGACTAGGTTCACGGACACGATTCGAGGGCGATTTCCAACACGCCCCATCGACACTGGAAAGGACCGCCCATGAATCAGACCGCTGTTTCCGACGAACCCCAGATCGAGCCGCCAAGAGTGCCTTCCTCAAGTTTTGGAGGATGGCTCGCCGCCCAGTTCGCGCCGATTCGCGCCCGCTTGATCAGCGGGTTACTCGTCGCCGCCCCCATCGTGATCACGGGCTGGATTGTCTACTGGCTCTTTATCACGCTCGCTCGCTTCATCCTTGATCCCCTCGCACAACTTGCAAAGGGTGTGCATGACTGGATTCGGGCCGCCCCCGCCTTGCAGGACGCGCGGATCCCGGACTGGTGGTACACCATCGCCTCGCCCGTGCTGGCGATCATGCTCGTGCTCGCGACGCTTTACATCCTGGGCCTGATGGTTCGATCGTGGGTGTACCGGACGGTCGACTGGATGATCCTTCAGGCGCCCGTGGTGGCGACGATCTACCGGGCCGTGCGCAACCTGGTCGATTCGTTGGGCGGCCGGCTGCAAGGCAAGGCCGATCCTCGGAGGGTCGTCCTTGTCGAGTTCCCACATCCCGGCATCCGGTCCCTGGGGCTGGTCACCAACTCGATTCGGGACGAGACGACTGGGCAAAAGATCCTGGTCGTCTGCATGCTGATGGGGGTGATGCCGCCGACGGGGTTCACCCTGTTCGTGCCGGAGGAAAGCGTGACCAATCTCGATTGGACGGTCAACGAGGCGCTTCAGACAATCGTCTCGGGAGGCATCACCGTTCCCGCGGTGATCCCCTTCACCAAAAAGGGCACCTTGGCGGCGAGGCACTCCCCTGGCTGAGAGGGGAGCGCGAGCAAACGGGGACCCCGATGGGGCCCCCGTTGCTTGAAATCAAGAGGCGGTTCGGCCGAGCGGTCGCCTGGCCGAGGACGCCGATCTCAATACATGTCGTCGTATCCGCCGTGGCCCCCGCCGCCGCCGGGCTTTTTCTCGTCGTCCTTGGGTGCGTCGGCGATCAGGGCGTCGGAGGTCAAAAGCAGCGTGCTCACCGAGGCCGCGTTTTGAAGAGCGGACCGGGTGACCTTGGTCGGGTCGATGATGCCGGCCTTAACCATGTCGGTGTATTCGTCCTTGAGTGCGTCGTAACCAAAATTGCCCTTGCCTTCGGCGACCTTGGAGACGACGACCCCGCCGTCCTTGCCGGCGTTTTCGGCGATCTGATCGAGCGGGGCGGAGCAGGCTCGGACGATGATCTGGTAGCCGACCTCTTCATCGTGGGCGAGGCCCTTGGGCTTGACGGAGGTCGAGGCCCGCAAGAGCGCGACGCCGCCGCCGGGAAGGATCCCTTCCTCAAGGGCGGCCCGGGTCGCGTGCAAGGCGTCCTCGACGCGGGCTTTCTTTTCCTTCATTTCGCTCTCGGTGGCCGCGCCGACGTTGATCTTGGCAACGCCACCGGCAAGCTTGGCCAGGCGCTCCTCGAGTTTCTCGCGGTCGTAATCGCTCTTGGTATCGGCGATCTCACGACGGATCGCCTCGATCCGGCCCTTGATCGCGTCGGCGCTGCCGGCACCCTCGATGACCGTGCTGTTGTCCTTGTCGATCACGACCTTCTTGGCGCGGCCCAGGTCGGTCAGGGCCACGTTTTCGAGCTCGATGCCCAGGGCCTCGAAGATCGGCTTGCCGCCGGTCAGGACGGCGATGTCCTCAAGCATGGCCTTGCGCCGATCGCCATAACCAGGCGCCTTCACGGCCGCGCAACGGAACGTGCCCCGGAGCTTGTTGATCACCAGCGTGGCCAGCGCCTCGCCTTCGATGTCCTCGGCGATGATCAGGAGCGGCCGGCCCGTCTGGGCGACCTTCTCCAGCACCGGAACCAGTTCCTTGACCACGGAGATCTTCTTCTCGTGAATCAAGATGTAGGCGTCCTCGAGCACGGCCTCCATGGTCGCGGGGTTGGTCACGAAATAGGGGCTCAGATAGCCCCGGTCAAACTGCATCCCCTCGACCCACTCGACCTCGGTCTTGAGCGTCTTGCCCTCCTCGACCGTGATCACGCCGTCCTTGCCAACCTTTTCGGTGGCCTCGGCGATCATCGTGCCGATCTCGGAGTCAAAGTTCGAGGCCACCGTCGCGACCTGCTCGGTCTCGGTCTTGGTCGTGACCTTGGTGCTGAGCTTATGAAGGTGCTCGACAATGTCGGCGACGGCCTTGTCCATCCCGCGCTTCATGAGCATCGGGTTGACCCCCGCCACGACGGCCTTGAGCCCTTCGTTATAGATCGCCTCGGCCATGACGGTCGCCGTGGTGGTGCCATCGCCCGCCACGTCGGAGGTCTTGCTGGCGACCTCCTTGACCATCTTGGCACCCATGTCCTCGTACTTGTCCTCGAGCTCGATTTCCTTGGCGACGGTCACGCCGTCCTTGGTCACCGTCGGCGAGCCGAACGACTTTTGAATGATGACATTGCGGCCACGAGGCCCCAAGGTCACCTTCACCGCCCGAGCCAGCTTCGCGATCCCACGCTGCATCGCCTGGCGGGCGTCTTGATCAAACACAATCATCTTGGCGGCCATGCTTGGAACTCTCCCCTTCGTTTATTGAGATGTCGACTTGGACTTGTTCGTTTCAACGAGTGTCTTGGCGGGCCGGGGCGCTCCAGCCCCGGAACCGGCGGTTTCAGCCAATCACGGCCAGGATGTCATCCTCGCGCATGAGCAAGACTTTCTTGTCACCCTCGAGCTTGAATTCCTCGCCGGCATACGAGGTAAACAGCACGTTTTCGCCGACCTTCACCTGGAGCTCTCGGCGCTTGCCGTCCTTGGTGATCCGGCCGTCGCCGACGGCGAGCACCTTGCCTTTTTGGGGCTTGTCCTTCGCGGTGTCGGGCAGGACGATGCCCCCGGCGGTCACGTCCTTGGCCTCTTCACGTTCCACGACCACGCGGTCTCCCAGCGGCTTCAGCATCATCGACCCCGTCTCCTCAACTCTCAATGGAACCCAGGCGGATTCGCGAATAACCAGGCAACTCACCAAATCCAATACACCTGTCGCGCACCCACCACATGACTCAAGATGCTCTTCCTCGTATGCAACCCTCGTGCCTCGACGAAGACGAAACACAAGTCATCGCCCCGTCTAGGGTTGCGAAGTCCATCCCGATCCCGCGGGGCTCGCGCTCGCTGCCGCCCGCGGACAGTCCGTCGGTTACGCTGCCATTTAGGCAGGTGGGGGACGCTCGGCGGCCGTCGCCGGGAGCTGGGACCGGCGATTACCGGCGACGATTCGGGGTCGCGTCGCCCCGTTCGGTCAAATCGAAAGGGGGGAGCGTGTTCTCGCGAGGTTCGACCGTGGCTTTCAGACCCGAGGACTTGGGCTCCGCGTAGCGCCCGCGCAGGGTGTCGACAGCGGGCCTGGCCTTGGGATCGGCGATGGTCGAGAGGAGCCCCTTGTCAATCGACGACGGCGGCTTGCTCACGATTCCGACCAAGTAATCACCGGCCGCCGCGCCGTCGCCTGGCTTGGTGGTCATCAGTACAAAACGCCCCTCCTCGTCGGTTCGCCCCGTCGCGGTCGAACGGGCGGACGCCGGTCCCGTGGTTGGCGACGATTCGGAGGGCTCGAAGATTACAAGCGCCTTCACGAGCGGCTTGCCCTGGAAGAGCACGACCCCCTCGACGTGATAGAGGGGTGGTCGAGCGGGAAGCCCAGGGCCGCACCCTCCGATCAGGAGAATCAACGAGGACGACAGGGCGAGCACCCATGGACCGTCGTTGGCCCATGGGTGGCGGCGATGGCCTGAGATGGTCATTCGTCGGGGCCTCAATACGAATCCGAGGAGATGACTTCGCCCCGGTTGTAGCTGATCAAGGCGACGAACACACTAGGATACGTCAATTGCTTTATGAA
>JAKBAP010000394.1 GCA_021808995.1 Planctomycetota bacterium
AAGTCGAGACAGGGTCTAGCCTTGAGAGGCCATCCGTAATAGCCCGTCATCAACCACTACTCGCCTCACGATGGTCTTTCCGTGATTGTCACGATCGACGGTAAACAGACGGACCCTGTCGTCCTGAATGGGGAGCCCATCCAGGACCGCCGGATTGTGACTCGTCATGAGGATTTGTCTCTGGTGCGGTGAGCTCAACAACCAGTCGGCGAAATCCTTGATGAGCGCGGTCGCCAAACTGGGATTCAAACCATCGTCGGCATTGTCCACCGCGAAGAACAGCGGCGCTTTTGGATGAACGGCCAGTACGGCGAGGAATAAAATGTAAAGGGCACCTTCACTGGCGTCGTACCCCGAAAGGACGTTGCGACCTTCCTTCATGTATTTGTCAACGAATCTGATTACATTGGGCGAGGCGCTGGCGGCCTTGGATAAGGGGAGCTCGCTACTGGACGCCGAGCCATAACCCCTGGCCCAGCCGATCAGCCTGAGCACGTCTTGTGCTACTCTCTTCGCGGGTTCGTTGTCCTTTCGCCCGGCGAGGAGTTCATGCACCGCCTCCGGCAGACGGCCTCCCGAGAGACCGACTGGCGATCTCGGCTGTGTTTCGAGCGCGACGCCGCGAAGGACCGGCGTGGTCGGTGAATAAATCACATATCCCTGGAGACGTCGCAAGAATCTCAGCGCGGGGTCGTCTTGCCTAAGTTCCACCGCCTTCAACGCGGCCAACCCATTTTCCGTATTCGGCTTGTCGCGCGTCGCGGGGCCCCTGCTGACGACCTTGGTGGCTCCGCGCTCGAACAATTCCGTCTTGAAGCGCCAGGCGGGACTGGGATCCTCCATCGGGTTGTTCAACGAGACAACGTAGTGGGCCTCCGAGGAGGAGGCGCTCAGGAAGATATGCGACAACTGCCGTCCACCCTTTTGGGGAAAGGCGGATTTATAGAGCCTGGGAACACCAGGGCGAACACCGCGCTGCATCAGAGTCTGATCCGTGACCTTGCCGTCGGCGGCCGCGGAGAGAACTCCAATCGCTTCCAGGAGGTTACTTTTCCCCGATCCGTTGGCACCGACAAACACGTTCAATTGCCCTAGCTCGACCTCGAGATTCTCGAGCGATTTGAACGAGGCGATCGTAAGCTTCGTGATCATGGGTGATCCGCGGAGAGGAAAGGGACGAGGTTCCACGAACGGCTTCCGCGCGATCGGGGGCCAACACGAGTCGTCGGTCTTTATCCTCGTCCCTCGACCTGGATCCGCGAGGACCGGAGGCCGTTCCGAACAAGTTTCAGGCCATTGCCGTGGACTGTCCAATCGTGGCGGGCCTGCGGGAAATCGCGCGGGCACCGACCGAGCCCTTGCGCAAGGTCCCGTGAAGCTCCCGTAGACCGGAGGCGATGCTGGCGTCCAACTGGTGCAGCTCGGGGTTTTGGTCTCGGAGATTGTAGCGGGTGAGGGTGAATCGGCCCTTTACCATTTCCTGTCCGTCGATGATGCCGAGCCCCTTGAAGACGCAATCGGTGGGGTTTGACGAGGTCATCTCGACGCGGAGCTCAAGCTGCCGGCCAGGCTCGACGAAGCTGCCGTACTTGATGGTCTTGGCTTGCTTGAGGACGATCACGCTGTGGGCGAAATCCTCCATCTCGCGGATCAGCCAGCCGCCGGCCTGGGTGAGAGCCTCGAGCATGAGGACCCCTGGCATGACGGGAAAGCCCGGGAAATGATCGCTGAGATATTCCTCGGCGAGCGAGAGATTCTTGACCGCCGTGAGCCTGGGGCACGGGGCCGAGAACGATTGAACGCCGGTCAGGCGTTCGTCGTGGGTTTCGACTTCGAGAATACGGTCAATCAAGACGAAACGCATGAGAATCCTCGAGGTCAATCAATGGGGTGGACCCTGGAGCCCCGACATGGGCATGGCCGATCAATCGACCACCCAACGCTCGTCGTCAAACAGCGGAGCCGTATTTTAACGACATCGGGACAAGGGCGGCAAGCGGCTGACGATCGATCGGCGACCCTCCACGGACATCCTTAGCTTACAATCTCCTCCCGTCGGGTCAAACCACTCAGCCTATCCCTGGACACCTGACTGGGCCTATACTCACGAAGACATCGGTCACGCGGATTGAGTCAGCACGACCAACGGTTCCATCCCGGGCGAGGGAAATCCATGCAGGCATTGTTGCTGACGATGGTGATGGTCGGTTGGGTGAACCCGGCGGGTTCGGCGGGGTTTCGCGGATCGCCGATCGCGTGGTCGCAAGATGGGCGATGGCTTGTGTTTCTGGATCGGCCGAGTGGTGACGGTCTGGGCGATCGTCGTTACCGGATCTGGGCTTTCCGGGTTGAGACCAAGCAAACGGTCTTGATCGACGAATCGGTTTGGCCTCTGACAGCGCCGGTCTGGGATCCGCGGGGGCGCACGCTGGCATATGGCCGATTCAGGCCAAGTGAGGATCAGCCGGCTCGGATGCTCGCGCGGGGCCGGTATGAGCTTGTGCTCCGGGATGGTCTGGAACGCGAACGGGTGTTCGTCGTCAAGGCTCCATTTGTTTTGGATCCAGGTGTGGAGGAGAATTGGGGTCTTTGGGTTTCGGCGTGGAGCGTGGATGGGTTGATGCTGGCGCTAGCGGTGCCTGGAGAGGTGCCTGGGCTTGCGGTGTTTCGGGTGGCGGAGGGGCGGGTTGAGGTGATCCTGGCCGGGGCGAGCGATCCCTCGTGGTCGCCGGACGGGCGGCGGCTGGCGATGATTGGCGTGGAGGGGGATGCGCGGGGCCTGTTCGTGGTTGATCGTAAGGGGTTGGGGCTTTCCCGGGCGCGAAAGCGGCTCGCGTCGGGGGTGGTTTGGGGCGCGCCCCGGTGGGCACGGGAGGGTGGGGCGATCTATGTTGCCCGTTCCAAGCCTGGTCCGCGTGGGGGCGAGGTCGAGTTGGTGAGCGTGGTGCCCGACCGAGACAGCCCGACGACGGTCCTCGCGATGGGGATGGAGCGAAACGGCGATGGCGGCGAGCCCATGGGGGCGGCCTTTGACGTGGAGCTGCCAGGCGAGCGCTGTCTGTTCGCGGCCAGGTCGTTGGGGGATGAGACGGCGATGGTTTGGGGGTCGGCGGCGGATCATCACGTCTACAAGCGATTTCATCCGATCGATCCGAGCCTGGGGATCACGACGATCGCCTTATCGCCGGGCTGTGAGTACGGAGCGTTTCGGGTGGATGGAAACGAGGGATTTGGTTGTGTGGGTCTGGTTGATCCATCGACGGAGGCCACCTGGCTGATCGCGCCTGATCGTATGGCCGCGCGGGAATGGCGGTCGGTGTTGGCGGGGCGGGCGCGGAGGCTCCTGGTGGGTGCGTTGGCTCAGGCGACGCCGGATGGCGAGCCGCTCGAGCGGCCGGGGGGGTTGCCGGTGCCGGGCGAGCTTGACACACGCCCCGATCTGGTGCCCAGGTTGGTTCGGCTGGCCCGGTTGGGGGGCACTCTGGGGGATCCTGATTCGGCGGCGGATCTGGCCCAGCTCCAGGATCGGTTGTTTCTGGAGTATCTGGGCGGGGAGCGAACCGCGGCTCTGGCGACGATTGACCGGCTCTGGCCGTTCCAGGAGACCGCCGGCGGGCGGGCCGAGCTCCTGACGCTCAAGGCTCAGGTTTACTGGGGGGCTGGCGAGCGGGCCGCCGCGACCGCGCTTCTTGGCGCGCTTCGGGACCATGAAGGCGACACCACGGCGACGGTCGAGGAGACCCCCTTGGGTCTGGTGGTGAGCCGCAAGCGTGGTCCGAGGCAGGCGTGGCTCAACCTCGCGGCTTCACGTCTGGAGGCCGGTAACGAGCAAGAGTCGGCCGGGGAGGGGCTTGGCGGACTGGGGCTCGAGCCTGGCTTGGGCGAGCCGCTCTTGCCTGGCGGTCAGGAGCTCGAGCCAAACGCGCCCGCGCGGCCGGATGCCCCGCGGCGTGCTCCCGTCGGGCGGTCGAGGTGATTCGTCCGCGACGGGGATGTGTTGGACGCCGGTGGCTTATGGAGTGATGAGAGGCATGTCTGGCTGTTTCGCGATCTTCGAGGGAGGGGGTGCCAAGGGGTTGGCCCACATCGGGGCCTTGAAGGCCCTGGAGGGCCGAAAGGTGAACTTGCTTGGCGTGGCGGGGACCTCCGCGGGTGCCATCGTGGCCGCGCTCGTGGCCGCGGGATGGACGGCCGACGAGCTCTATGATCCCGATCGGCCGGTCGGGAGCAAGGGTCCATTCGACAAGGATTTCCTGGAATTCTTTGACGGGGACATCTGGTCCGATCTGGTCGGCTTCAAGGAGGATGCCGAGCGGACGTTCAAACACGCCTCGCCCCAGCAAGTGTGGTGGAGAACTCCCGGCTTTTATTGGCGAAACCGGCGACTGATCGACATTCTTCGCGAGCGACGGGGCTTTTTCCTGACGACCGAGTTCGCGAACTGGCTCGAGGATCTTCTTGGGAAGGGCGTTGATGAAGCCACCGGCCCAGGTGGCAAGGTCTGCTTTCGCGATCTGACCCGGATCCCGCTCAAGATCGTGGTGACCAATCTCACGGACCAGACCATCAAGATCTTTGGCTCGCGGGCGGACGAAACTCCGAACGAAGGAGTTGCCGAGGCCGTCGCCGCGTCGATCAGCATCCCGTTTTTCTTCGCGCCTCGGCTCTTCAAGATTGGGAATCAAGCCTCCGTGCTCGTGGATGGCGGGCTAATGTCGAATTTTCCCGCGTGGGTGTTTGACAAGGAACGAGAGGACGCCGAGGGCTCACCGCACACCCTGGGGTTCAAGCTCGTGGAAAAGGGCACCGGCCAAGGCGCTGACACGAGTACCTTGCTCGGGCTGGCGACGCGGCTGTTCACGACCGCGCTCGCGGGGGATGCGCTCCTGGCGAGCGGGCAG
>JAKBAP010000023.1 GCA_021808995.1 Planctomycetota bacterium
GCCAGTCACGCTCGTCGAGCTCGAGTGCGAGCACATCCGCCGCGTCCTGGCCGCCCATGATTCCCTAGAAAAAGCCGCCGAAATCCTCGGCATCGACAAGAGCACCCTCTATCGCAAGCGCCGATCGCTAGGGCTCTAAACGGCGACGATCGATGCCATCCCCGCGTACCATGCAAATTGCATGGCCACGACCGAGGCTGCGTGCAAAATGCACGACGCCGGCCCCTGAATTCGCCCGAGGCGAAATCCCCGGCCGCTCTGTTTCCCGATCCTGGGCCAGGACTTACAGTCGAACGGGCGGAGACCGATCCCTTCGGCACGAGGTTCGCTTTATCTCGATATGAGAAGGACACGTTCAGTGAGAACACTCAGGACCAAGCTGCTCTTTGGCCTTGTGCCGACGCTCCTGATCGTGCTCGGCCTGGGATTGTTTTCGATCGTGATGTTTTACCAATTGGGTAATAACATCGATGTGATCCTACGGGAGAATTACCGAAGCGTGCTCGCCGCCGAGGGGATGAAGGAAGCGATTGAACGGATGGACTCCGGGCTGCTCTTCGCGCTCGGTGGCGAGCCCGAGCGCGGTCGCGCTCAATTCGCGGCCAATCGGCCTCGGTTCCTGGAACAGCTCAAGATCGAGCAAAACAACATCACCCTCCCCGGCGAGGGAGAACTTGCCGGCGAGCTCGAGCGCCTGTTCGCCGTGTACGTCGCCCAGGTCGAGACCTTCCACGCCGCGCCCATCGAGCCGATCTCGGCCAGGGCTCGGATTTACTTCGAGAACGTCCTTCCGACCTCGAGCGCGATCCGCGCGGGGGCTGACCGGGTGCTCCAGATCAATCAAGACAACATGACCGCGATGGACCTTCGTGCCCGCCAAAGCGCGAGCCTCTCGGTCCGGCTGATGATTGGGGCGCTGATCATGGCGATCACTTTGGCGGTCGCGGCGGCGATTCTGCTCTCGCGATCGATTCTGCGCCCGATCGAGGGGGTAACCGAGGGGGCGCGGGCGCTGGCCCGGGGCGACCTCGATCAGATGGTGGCGTCGGGCTCGCGAGACGAGCTGGGAACCCTGGCGACGGCGTTTAACGAGATGGCCCGGACCCTTCGCGATTACCGGCAGGTGGGGGCCGCTCGCCTGTTGCGTGCCCAGCGCACGGCACAGGCGGCCATCGATTCGTTTCCCGATCCGGTCGTCGTGGTCGATTCGACGGGATCGGCCGCCCAGGTCAACCCGGCGGCGAGACGCATCCTCGAGGTCGGGGCCGTGGAGGAGGGGCCGATCGCCTGGCGCCCGTCCGAGCCGCTGAGGTCGCTCGTGGATCACGTGGTCGCGGGCAAGGGAGATTATCTTCCGGTCGGTCTGGAGCAGGTCATTTCGTTTATCGACAACGGACAGGAGCGCTTTTTCCTCCCCCGCGTGGTGGCCATTCGCGACGAGCCCGACGCCCTCCTGGGGGCGGTGGTGGCGCTCGTGGACGTGACCAAGATGCACCTGGCCGACCGAATCAAAAGCGACATGGTCTCGACCGTGAGCCACGAGCTCAAAACGCCGCTGACGAGTGTTCAGATGGCGGTGCATTTATTGCTTGAGGAGGTCGTGGGGCCGCTCGCTCCCAAGCAGGTCGAGCTCTTGTTGGCCGCCCGACAGGACGCCGATCGGATCCTCGCGATGATCAACGACCTCCTGGATCTCGCTCGTATCGAGCAGGGCAAGGTCGCGCTCGACACGCGACCGACCTGGCCCCGAGCCCTGGTTGGGGACGCGGTCGCCCGCGCCCAGGTCCGAGCCCAGGACCAAGGCGTGGAGCTCAAGACCGAGGTCGACCCGCGCGCTCGGGGGGTGTTGGTGGATCGCGAGCGGATCGAGCATGTTTTCGACAATCTGATCACGAACGCAATCCAGCATTCCCAGCGTGGGGGGGAGATCCGCGTGGGCGCTCGGGCCGACGGGCGCTGGACCCGATTCCACGTCGAGGACGACGGCGAGGGAATCCCAGCCGCCGACCTGCCGTTCGTCTTCGACAAATTCCACCGAGCGCCCAGCCGTCGCCAGGACGGGGGCGTCGGCCTAGGCCTGGCGATCGTCCGGGAAATCGTGGTCGCCCACGGCGGTCAGGTCGAGGCCACCAGCCTCCCCGGCCGGGGCGCCAGGTTCACGTTCACCCTCCCCGTGGAACCCACTGAAGCCAATCCAATGTACATCCAAGGAACCGTGTCATGAATGTCAAGGATCATGTGTTGATCGTCGACGACGAGCCCAACGTGCGGCTCATGCTCCGGACGACCCTGGAATCGGCCGGCTACGCGGTCGACCAGGCCGAGGACGGCACCGCCGCCCTGGAGCGGCTCGCCGCGAGGGACTACGACCTGGTGCTCCTGGATTTGAGGACTCCGCGCCTGGACGGCATGGCGAGCCTGCGCCTTCTGCGCGATCGGGGTGATCGGTCCCCCGTCGTGGTCCTGACAGCGCACGGTTGCGTGCGGGACGCGGTCGAGGCGATGAAGCTGGGCGCGATCGATTTCGTCTCGAAGCCGACCACTCCCGCCCTTCTGCGTCAGGTGGCCGCCCGGGCGATCGACCTGGGCAAGAGCAATCGAGCCGGCTCGGCCGCCATGTACGCGGTCCCCGCCGCTCCCCTCAACGATCGGCGCGACCGGACTCCGACACGGGCCGAGTCCCGGAGGCCTTACTCGATCCTTCAAAACTGGTTCCCCAGCGGCGGTTTCACGAAAGGAAGGGGTCGGTCATGACCACCCTGGCCACATTCTCGATCGGACTGGCTTTATTCGCGGGGTTTTACGCATTACTGGCCGCGTGCGACCGGCTCTGAGGCCGCCACGCTCGACCTTGGTCCGTGACAGTCACGAAAGGGCTCGGTTCATGCTCTATCTGTCGGCGTTTTTGACCGTGGCCGCGCTTGGCTATCTGACCTACGCCATGCTCCGCCCCGAGAACTTCTAATCCCAACCACGCTCGGCTCGAATGGCGAGGCCGGCACGGCGATACTCTTTTGGAGCAGCACTCACTTGGATCTGACCTGGATTCACCCGATATGGGCGGTGGGATTGCCGGTGGCGCTGGCCATCCCACTCGGCCTCTGGATGACCCGCGTCCTTGACCCGCCCCCCGAGCGCGAGGGCCGCGGGCTCGACGCCCTCGCGACCCTGGTGACGCGCGCGATCGGCCGAGGACACCCCACCCCCATGACCTGGCTCGAGTACGGCCGGGCGATGCTGGCCTTTAACCTGGCCCTGTTCGTGATCACGTTCGCGATCCTCTGGGCTCAGCCCCGGCTTCCCTTGAACCCCGACCAGAAAGGCTCGCTGGCAGGGCTCGGTTATAAGGACCCGGCCGGCGTCCAGCACGACGGCGCGGATACCGCGGTGATCTTTAACACGGTATGCTCATTCGTCACGAATACGAACCTTCAGCATTATTCGGGCGAGCAGCACCTCTCGTATTTTAGCCAGCTTGGGGCCGTCATGTGGCTCCAGTTCGTGACGCCGGCGTGCGGACTCGCGGTCATGCTGGCGGTGATTCGCGGCCTGCGCGGGCAGCGTGACGTCGGGGATTTTTGGCGCGACATGGTTCGCTCGGTGCTGTTCGTGATGTTGCCACTCGCCTTGGTGACCGCGTTCTCGCTGGCGGCGACCAGTGTGCCGATGACCTTCGCCGGGTCCGCGCCGGCGACCACGCTCGAGGGAGGTTCCCAGGCGATCGCGCGGGGGCCAGTGGCGGCGTTCGTGGCGATCAAGCAGCTCGGAACCAATGGCGGCGGCTTTTTCGGTCCCAATTCGGCCCACCCGTTCGAAAACCCGACCCCCTGGTCCAACCTGATCGAGGTCGTCGCGCTCACGCTGGTTCCGATGGCCTCGGTACTGATGTTTGGCCGGATGCTCCGCGAACGGAGGCACGCCCGGGTACTGTTCGGGGTCATGCTGACCATGCTCCTGATCGGGGCCGGGATCGTGATCGCGGCGGAATTGCGCCCGAATGGGGCCATGATCCGACCCGAGATCGCCAGCGGCCCCAACATGGAAGGGAAGGAAGTCCGTTTCGGGCCCGTGGCGACGGCGACCTGGTCGGCCGCGACCTCGGCGACCTCGAACGGATCGGTGAACGGCATGCTCGACAGCCTGAACCCCATGGGAGGGCTGGTCCCGATGGCCCTGATGATGATCAACGTCGACTTTTCCGGGGTGGGGTCTGGGTTTTTGAATATGCTCATGTTCGTGATCGCCGCCGTCTTCATCGCCGGGCTGATGGTGGGGCGGACACCTGAGTACTTGGGGCGGAAGATCGAGGCCAAGGAGGTCAAGCTGGCGATGGTCGCGATCTTGATCCATCCCCTGGTCATCACCTGCGGGACAGCGCTTTTCGCGGCGACCACCTGGGGTTCGAGCACGACCGCGAATCCGGGCGCGCACGGGTTTAGCGAGATTCTTTACGAATTCACCTCGTCGGCCGCCAACAATGGCTCTGGGTTCGAGGGACTCTCCGACAACAACCCGGCGTGGAACATCGCGACCGGGGTGGTCCTTCTGTTGGGCCGATTTCCGTCCCTGCTCTTGCCGCTGGCGATCGCGGGATCGCTCGCGGTCAAGAAGCCGACGCCCCCCTCGCTCGGCACGTTGCCGACCGACAATTTCACCTTCGGGATGACCCTCATGGGGGTGGTCCTGTTGGTGGGGGCTCTTTCCTTCATGCCCGCGGTCGTGATGGGGCCGGTGGCCGATGCTCTCGGAAAGGGAGCGTCCCCGGCCGCCGCGTCCGCCCAGCCTCGCGTTTCGCAACCCCTGGTACAGGTATTAAAGGACGCTCACTGATGTCCCTGGCGACACTTGAACCCCCGCCGCAGGCGGTCGAATCACGGACCAATCGGCGTGAAAGCCGACGGCTCGGCCTGTTCGAGCCCAAGCTTGTGCGAGAGGCCGTGTTCCGTTCCTTCACGATGCTTGACCCTCGGGCGCAGGCGCGAAACCCGGTGATGTTCCTGGTGGAGGTCGGGGCGATCCTGACCGCGCTCGTGGTCGGCGAATCGCTCGCGAGCGGGGCACCCTGGGGGGTGGTCGGCTACCAGGGGGCGCTCGCGGTCTTGTTACTCTTGACAGTGCTCTTCGCCAATTTCGCGGAGGCCCTGGCCGAGGCCCGGGGCAAGGCCCAGGCTCGCAGCCTTCGCGATACCCGTCGCCTGACCATGGCGGCCCGCCTGAACTCGCATGGCGAGATTGAGCAGGTCAGCTCGAGCGAACTCCGCGCGGGAGACCGGGTGGTGGTCGAGACGGGGGACGTCATCCCCGCCGATGGCGAGGTGGTCGAGGGGGCGGCGTCGGTGGATGAATCGGCCATCACCGGTGAGAGCGCTCCGGTGATTCGCGAGGCCGGCGGTGATCGATCGGGCGTGACGGGGGGCACAAGGGTGCTCTCCGATCGCATCGTCGTGCGGGTCACGGCCGGTCCCGGCGAGAGCTTCCTGGACAGGATGATCGCCCTGGTCGAGGGTGCCAAACGGCAGAAGACGCCCAACGAGATCGCGCTCGCGATCATTCTGGCCGCGTTCTCGATCATCTTTCTGTTTGTCACGGCCACGCTCTATCCGATGGCTCGTTATTTTGACATCACGCTCGACATCCCGACCCTGGTCGCCCTGTTGGTCTGCCTGATCCCAACCACGATCGGCGGGCTCCTGGCCGCGATCGGAATCGCCGGCATGGACAGGGCTCTCCAGGCCAACCTGGTCGCGAAGAGTGGCAAGGCCGTCGAGGTCGCCGGCGACGTTGACACCCTCTTGCTCGACAAGACCGGGACCATCACCCTGGGCAACCGCCGCGCGACCCGGTTCACCCCCATGCCGGGCACGACCGAGCTTGAGCTCGCGCGGTTGGCCGCGCTCTCCTCGCTCGCCGACCAGACGCCGGAGGGGAAGAGCGTGGTCGAGCTCGCCCGTAACGGCTTTGGACTCAAACCCGAGGCACCCGACGGAAGCCGGTTCATCGAATTCTCGGCCCAGACCCGCGCCAGCGGGGTCGATTTGCCCGATGGCGGCTCCATTCGCAAGGGAGCGCCCGACACGATCGCCAGGCACGCTCTTGAGGCTGGACTTCAGCTTCCCAAGGGTTACCAGGCCGCCGTCGACGCGATCGCCCGCGAGGGCTCGACTCCGCTCGCCGTCGCGCGGGACCGCGCGGTCGTGGGGCTGGTCACGCTTGAGGACATCCTCAAGCCTGGAATTCAGGCGCGGTTCGAGCGGCTCAAGAAGATGGGGCTCAGGGTGGTGATGGTCACGGGAGACAATCCCTTGACCGCCGCGTCGATCGCGACCCGCGCCGGCGTCGACGACTTCATCGCCCAGGCCACGCCCGAGGCCAAGCTCGCGTATATCCGAAACGAGCAGGCCGGCGGCAAGCTGGTCGCGATGATGGGGGACGGCACGAACGACGCCCCCGCCTTGGCCCAGGCCGATCTGGGCGTCGCGATGAACTCTGGAACCCAGGCCGCCAAGGAGGCCGGCAACATGGTCGACCTCGACAGCGACCCCACCAAGCTCATCGAGGTCGTCGAGATCGGCAAGCAGCTCCTCATGACCCGAGGCGCGCTCACGACCTTCTCGATCGCCAACGATCTGGCCAAGTACTTCGCCGTGATCCCGGCGATGTTCGTGGGCTTCGCCCCGCTGGCGTCGCTGCGGGCGATCGACCTCATGGGCCTGGCCACGGCGGGTGGTCCGCAATCGGCGATCCTATCGGCCGTCATCTTCAACGCGATCGTGATCCCGCTCCTGATCCCGGTCGCGCTCAAGGGAGTCGCCTATCGCCCCATTGGCGCGAGCGCGATTCTGCGGCGAAACCTCTTCAATTACGGCCTGGGCGGGGTCGTCGCCCCGTTCATCGGCATTAAACTCATCGACCTGGCCATCGATCCGATTCTCACATTCGCGGGTTTCGCCTGAAGCCGGCCCGCGATCTCACCGAGGGGGAGAGAGTAACCCATGACACGCGATTTCAAGACCGCCCTGGCCCTCTGCCTGGCGACATTCCTGATCACCGCGGTTGCCTATCCGGCGGTGGTCTGGGGGGGCGCTCAACTGCTCTTTCCCTGGCGGGCGCGGGGGAGCTTGATCGAGCGCTCCGATCGCACCGTGGTCGGGTCGAGGCTGGTGGCGCAGAGCTTCAAGTCGCCGCGGTATTTTCATCCTCGCCCCTCGGCCGTGGACTACAAGGCCGACGGTGCCGGAGGTTCCAATCTGGCGTCGACGAATCCCCAGCTCGCGGAAATGGCGGCGGCCCAGGCCGCTGGCGAGGGGGGCTCGGCCGATCGTCCGTTGCCGGTGGATCTGGCGAGCCGATCGGGGTCGGGACTTGACCCGGATCTTTCGGTCGAGTCCGCTCTGTTTCAGGTCGATCGGGTCGCGGCGGCTCGCGGGGTCCGGCCCGAGGCGATCCGCGAGGCGGTGATGCGGCGGGTCGATCACTCGGGATGGATCCTGGGCGCTCCTCCTCGGGTGAATGTACTGGAACTGAACTGGTCCCTCGACGACCATGGGATCGTTCGTGATTAGTCCGCCGGGACACCCGCGCATGGAGCTGGCGATGTCGCTGTTCGAGCTGGAACGACCCGCCCCGGAGCAGTTCTTGAACCTCATCCGCCGCCAGGCGCGAGGGAGGCTCAAGGTCTACCTGGGCTCGGCCGCCGGCGTTGGCAAGACCTACGCCATGCTCCGCGAGGGGCGCAGGCTCAAGGCCCAGGGCCTGGACGTCGTGATCGGGCTGGTCGAGACCCACGGCCGCCTCGAGACCGAGGAACAAAAAGGGGACCTCGAGATCATCCCCCCCAGAGCGGTCGAATACCGCGGCGTACTCCTACGCGAACTCGACGTCGACGCCACTCTCGCGCGCGGGCCGACCGTCTGCCTGGTCGACGAGCTCGCTCACACCAACGCGCCCGGCAGCCGCCGGGCCAAGCGCTATCAGGACGTCGAGGATCTATTGCTAGCGGGCATTCATGTGATCACGACTGTCAATATCCAGCATCTGGAAAGCCTCTATGACGAGGTCGAGCGCGCGACCGGAGTCAGGGTCAAGGAGCGGATCCCCGACCGCGTGCTCGCCGAGGCCGATCAACTCGTGAACGTCGACGTCTCGGTCGAGGACCTGATCGATCGGCTCAAGGAAGGGCGCGTCTATCCAGCCGACCGCGTCCCGACGGCCCTCGAGAACTTTTTCACTCCGCCTAACCTCACTCGCCTGCGCGAGATCGCGCTCACGGAGATCGCCCATCTCATCGACAGCCGAGGACGCAAGGAATACGCGCTTCGGCTCGCTCACTCGGCCACCGATCGAGTGATGGTCGGGCTCTCGAGCCGGGGTCCCAGCGCGCCGGCCCTCTTACGCAAGACCGCTCGGCTCGCCGACCGGCTCGCCGTCCCCTGGTACGCGGTCTACATCCAGACGCCGGCCGAGGACTTGACCAAGATCGACGCCGCCACCCAGCGCGTGATTGGCAGGAATCTCGAGCTCGCCCAGGAACTCGGGGGTATTCCGATGACCTTTCGCGGCCCCGACGTGGCCAGCACGATCCTGGCCTTCGCCCGCGAATACGCGATCAAGGTGATCGTCATGGGGAAAAGCCGCCAAGGGCCCCACAAACGCTGGCTAGGGCGCTCCATTCTGGAGCGCCTAGAACGGGAAACGGATGGAATCGACCTGGTCATCGCCGACGTTTAGCGTTCGCGGCGACCCATGGATTCAGAATGACGCGAACACACGATCAAATCCCTCAATGTTGAACGAACGGAGTCCGATCCTTATTCAGACGAAATTCCCGTCCTAGACGCGAAAGCGGCGTGGAAATGGGTCGACCGGAGGCCGATTCCAAAAGGAACAGGATGTTCACGTGCGGGTAACTCACGGAATCCAAGATTCGAGTTCGATTGTGATCGTCGGCCTCTTGTGCCTGATCGCGCCGGCGGTCCATGGTCAAACGACAGCGCCGACACGGACCCAAATACCCCCCCCAGCCAGCCCGATCCTGGGGGCTTCCGAGTCGGTCGGCGGCTCGATCGAGCCCTCGCCGGCCGTGCCGGTGGCATTCCCGCCGGCGCTCACCGACCCACCCGCCTCGAGCACGTATCCCGGATTCCTCGAGCGGGTCGCGAAATCCTATTTCCCAGACCCCAAGACCTCGGAGCAAGACGCCGCCGACAAGGCCGCGGCCGACGCCGAACCCCCCTCGCGCAGGGACATGCCCGACGCCCCCTTTGGCGCGCCCTTCCCGTTCACGGAACACATCGGCCCCATCGTCGGTATTCGCGATACCTCGGTTTATCCCTTGATGAACGCCCTCTACAACGGACCCAACGCCGATTGGTGGAAGGCCAATCGCATCAAGGTCTACGGCTGGGTCGACCCCTCGGTCAACTTCTCAACCTCCAGGAACTCGAACGTTCCCCTCGCCTATAACATCGTTCCCAACAAGATCGAGCTCTCGCAGGCGATTCTGATTTTCGAAAGGGTCACGGATTCGGTCCAGACCGACCACATGGATTGGGGTTTCAAGTTCACCAACCTCTATGGCATCGACTATCGTTACACCACCGCCAAGGGGTACTTCAGCGATCAGCTCCTCAAGCACAACCGGCTCTACGGATACGACCCCCTCCAGATGTACGTCGACCTCTATTTTCCCAAGATCCGAGAGGGCATGATCCTCCGCATGGGGCGATATATCTCGCCAATCGACATCGAGGCCCAGCTCTCGCCCGAGAATTATCTCTACACACACTCCGTCATGTATACTTACGACCCTTATACCTTCACGGGAATCCAGTCGATCCTGCGCTGGAATCGACAATGGACCAGCATCATCGGCGTCCAGGCGGGGAACGACATGGCGCCATGGACCACCTCCTCGCAGCCCAATGGCGAGTTCTTGCTCAAATGGGTCTCGAAATCCGGCTACGATTCACTCTTTGGAGGGGTCGACTCGGTCGGACGAGGCTATTTCAAGAACGGACACGACGATTTGCAAGTCGCCTCGCTCGCCTGGAGCCATAAAATCAACGACAAGGCCCACACCCTGACCGAAGCCTATTACATCTGGGAGCGAAGCGCCTTGGTCGGCGGCTCGGTCACAGGCGGGCCCGCGTATCCTTATTTTACCGGGGTCGGACCGGGGGCGTTCCTGCCGGGATTGTCGGACTCATTCGGGATCGTCAATTACACGGCGTATAAAACGTCGGAAAAGTCGTTCTTCGTCGCGAGAAGCGACATTCTCGACGACCCTCGTGGTTTCCGAACCGGTTACGCGGGGGCCTATTTCGAGCACACCCTGGGGATGACCTTTCACCTCACCCCGTGGTGCATGACCCGGCCTGAAATTCGATTTGACTATACGTCTGGACAAAAAGCCTTCGACAACGGCACCCGACGCGAGCAGTTTACCTTCAGTTGGGACATCATTATCCGATTCTAGGAGGCCGGGCGCGTGGACCCGAGATCGTGGCCGTGGGTCGTGGCCCAACCCGCCCCACGATCCCAAGTCGATCTCGACGACCAGAGCCCCGAATCCACTTCTAGACCCTGGGGCGCCGTACCGGTTACGATCACGAAACGGGATATCGACCGCCAAACCACGAGATCGAGTCCCCGTGGGGGTTGGATCATGAAGCTTGCGACATTTGGCGCGGGATGTTTTTGGGGGATCGAGGCGACGTTTCGCCGGGTTCCCGGCGTGCTCGACGTCGCCGTCGGCTATTCCGGTGGGACCACGGTTGATCCAACGTATCAGCAGGTATGCACTGATAGGACCGGGCACGCGGAGGTCGTTCAGGTGGCGTACGACCCTGGGAAGGTCGGTTACGAGGAGCTCCTGGAGGTCTTCTGGACCTGCCACGATCCCACCCAGAAGAACCGTCAGGGGCCGGACGTGGGCTCGCAATATCGCTCGGTGATCTTTTATCACGACGCCGATCAAGAGGCCGAGGCCCGGGCATCCAAGGCCGGCCTGGACGCGCTCGGGCGCTTCCGCCGCCCCATCGCCACCGAGATCGTCCCCGCCGCCCCGTTTTATCGCGCCGAGGAGTACCACCAGCAGTATCTCAAGAAACGAGGGGCGGAGAGCTGCTCGAGCGGTTACTGAGGCCCCTCGAGCGGCGATCAGGACCCGGCGAGCTCCGCGACGAGGGCCTTGGCCTGGTAGATGGTCTTGAGCGCCTCCAGGATCGCTCGAGAGTCGACGGAGACCGCCCGGGCCTGTGCCTCGTCGTAACCAAAATCCAGGACCAGCGACTGGATGTTGCCGTCGAAGATCAGCCCGACGACCTCATTGGTGCGATTCACGACCGGGCTGCCCGAGTTCCCGCCGATAATGTCGGCCGTCGAGACGAAATTGAGCGCCGTGTCGAGCTTGAGAACCCCCGAATCGCGGGCCTTGATCCAGCTTTTGGGAAGGGCGTACGGGGGTTCCTGGCCATGGGCGCGGGAATGCTCGAAAGCCCCTCCGATCGTGGTATAGGCGGGGATTTGCTTGCCCGCTTGTTCGTATCCCTTAACGATCCCGTAGGCGAGCCGCAGGGTAAAGGTCGCGTCGGGGTAGAGCGTGTTTCCCTTTTGCTCGAAGAGCGCCCGCGCGATCAGGGCGTAATTGGCGGCCTCGATTCCCTCGATGTCTTCGTGGATCTTTCGGGCAGCGCGGGCGGCTGGATCGACCAGAAGGGCCAGCTTGATCATGGGGTCGTCGGATTGCTCGATGCCGGCCCCGCCGGCGGCCGCGAGTGCTCGACGGTGGGCCACGTCGCCCATCTTGGTCGTGGAGACGAGCTCATGGGCCGCCTGGGCAGGCGTCCGGCCCTTGAGAACTTGCTCGACGAGCGGTTCCTGGGGCATCATTTTCCTCCAGTCGGCCAGCGAGTGGGCGAGCTGGGCCTCCTCGAACTCCGGATAAATCGGGGCGGGCGAAAACAGGCCGAGCTCGAGCGATTTCAGGCTTGATTCGCGGTATTCGCCGAGTCGATCCTGGTTGGGCTTGGTCGACTCCGCCGCGAGCCGAACGAGTGTGTGGGCGAACTGATAGAGGCTCGAGCCAAACGCCCGGCCTCGCTCGAGATAAAAGTTCGGCTTGATGACCTTGGCCGCGCGTTCCTGGGCCCCGGCGATATTATCCCACGGGGACCGGGCGAGATCGAACGTGGCGTGCTTCGCGTACCAGGCCTTGAGCTCGGACTCGGCCTTTTTCTTACGCTCCATGAATGCCGAGTTCTTGAGCCCCTCGAGGCCGCCGACGCGTGCCTTTCGGCTGTTTTGAACGCCGAAGAGCTCTTCCTTTGAATGCCTCGCCTGCTCCGCCCCCTTCGCGGCATACTCGAGCAAGAACGCCTCTCGATCGCGCAGATAGCTCAGCGAGAGCGGGAATTGCACGTCCCGGAGATATTCCAGGCTGGCGACCGTATTGAGCCGGTTGGTTTGGCCAGGATGACCCGCCACGAAGACCAGGTCCCCCTCGCGAGAGCCGTCCTTGCTCCAGGTCAGCCAGTGCTCGACCCGAGCGGGCTTGTCGTTTTCATAGGCCCGAAAAAAGCAGACGTCCAGGTCGTATCTGGGATACTCGAAGTTATCGGGGTCGCCACCGAAAAACGCGATGTCGAACTCGGGCGCGAACACCAATCGGACATCGGTGTATTTCTTGTATGTGTACAGGTGGTACTGTCCCCCTTGGTAGAGGGTGACCACGTCGTTGCGGAGGCCGTTTTTGTCGGTGGCTTCCTTTTCGATTCGCGCCATCGCCTCGCGTTTGAGGCGGCCGGCCTCGATGTCGTCGGTGAGTGGCTTGACCTCGGCGTTGACGCGGGCGGTCACGTCGGTGATTTCGACCAGGGCATTGAGCTCGAGGTCTGGGGCCTTTGCTTCCTGGTCGTGGGTTTGGGCCAGGAAACCATCGCGATAATAGTCCTTGGTGGAGCTGCCGAGCTTGGCGAGGGTGTCGGCTCCGACGTGGTGGTTGGTCATGATCAGGCCATCTCGTGAGACAAACGACCCCGAGCCGCCGTTGTTGAACCGGACGGCCGCCGACCGGAGGTGCTGGGCCCATCCTGGTGGGGGTTCGAAGCCATGGACGCTCTTGAGCGTTTTCAACGGTGGATTGTTGAAGACCCACATCCCCTCGTCGCCACGCGCCAGGCTAGCCCCGGCCGCGAGCAGGGACGCGAGGCCCAAGGCGGCATTCTTGATCATGCTCATCAACAACTCCCGAGATCTCACTACTGGAAAACCGAGCGTCCCCGCGAGGGAGGGCGCGTTGAAAGGATTACAATAAGCCGATATCGCTCCCCTCGACAAGCCATCACGGAGGCTTGCGACGGTTTCGCGACCCGCGGCCAGGCGATTTGTCGGGTGAACTTGATCTAGGAAAGGGGGGGCGATCTGGATTAAATCGCGTTCGTAGGTTGATTTTCAGGGAGGAGACGAGATGACCTCGAGCCATCAGGCAAGCGCGTCCACGATGTTGGCGGCGGCCTCGAGACCAGTCGCGGAGTGGGCCGAGGACGCCTTTCAGCAAGGGACCCAGTTCCTCCGCGAGGGGCGATACGCCGAGGCCGAGGGCTGGTTGCGATCCTCGCTCGGGCTTCGTCCCGACGACCCCGACACGCTGAATAACCTGGGGACGGCGATCTGGCAACAAGGGCGGGTCGCCGAGGCCGAGGGTTGCTATCGCCAGGCGGCCCGACTTCGTCCCGACGATTTCGCGATCCAGAACAACCTGGGTAACGCACTCTGGCGGCAGGGCCGGCTTGAGGAAGCCGCCCCATGTTACGAGCTGGCGATCACGCTGAATCCGACCTCGGCCGAGGTCTGGATGAATCTCGGCGTGATCCAGGCCGACCTGGGCCTGGGTGAGCCCGCCGTCACCTCGATCGAGCGCTCGCTTACGCTCAGGCCAGGATGGCCGGAAGCGCTCGATAATCTCGGGACCGCCCACGCTCGAATGGGGCGCTGGTCGACCGCGAAGGACTATCACGAGCAAGCCCTCGCCCTCTCTCCCAACCTTCCCGAGGCCCATCGTAATCGTGCCCTTGCCCTCCTGAAACAGGGCGACTATGCCCGCGGCTGGCCGGAATACGAATGGCGGCTGGCCTGTCGCGTTCATGAAGGATTCTCAAGCCCAATCCCGCGTTGGGATGGCCGCGAGCGGCCAGGGGGGGTTGTCTTGCTCCACGCCGAGCAGGGCCTGGGCGACACAATTCAGTTTCTTCGCTACGCCGTTCTGGTCAAACGTCGCGTGGGCCGGGTCGTCCTCTTTTGCCACCGCTCGCTCGTCAACCTGGTCGCGGGATGCCCCGGCGTCGACGAGGTCCACGACAGGATCGAGGACTTGCCGGCCTTCGACGCCCATTGCTCGCTCTTAAGCCTTCCCGCGATCCTGGGAACGACCCTGGAAACAATCCCCGGGGAGATCCCCTATCTCGTAATCGACGAGCCCACCCGCGCGCTCTGGCGGTCGAAGGTCGAGGCGGTCTCGCCCCGGTTTTCAGGACCGACGCTTCGGATTGGGGTCGTCTGGCAAGGGAACCCGCTAAACCGCGTCGACCGCCAGCGATCGTTCCCACTGGCCGCGATCGAGCCTCTGGCGAGGGTCGCCGGAGTCCGTCTGGTCTCGCTCCAGAAGGGGGTCGGCGTCGAGCAGATCACGCGCTTTCGCGAGCGAGCGCCATTGGATTTGCTCTCCCCCATCGATCGCGATGATCGCGATCTGGTCGCCACGGCCGCGGCGATCCAGGCCCTTGACCTGATTGTCGCGCCCGATTCCGGCCTGGCCCATCTCGCGGGCGCGCTTGGCCGTCCGATCTGGCTCGCCTCGCACCAGGCGTCCGACTGGCGATGGCTCGATGGCACCGACCAGACCCCCTGGTATCCCACCATGACGCTCTTCCGCCAAACTCGGCCCGGCGACTGGGCCAGTGTCTTCGAGCCGATGGCCGAGCGCCTCGCCGGCCAACTGGGCGGCTGATCCACCACGACATCCGACCTGGGCCTTGCCTCGACTCTCGGGCCTCTCGAGCGCGATCCCTCCCTGGGAACGCGTTGCCGTCGTCATGCCTGATGTTTCCTTTAAGCAACGGCATTCGTCACGTTTGTCGCTCGCGAGCGCACTCTTTTTGTAAGCCGTCGCCGGGTGACCTAACTTGGGCCGCCGGGCACCACAGCCAACAATCCTCCACCGCCGCGGGTGGAAGGCCGCCATTGGCCTTCATCCTTCGGCAGGTCCCGAGCCAGTCCTCGCGGAGGTCTCACCTTATCATGAGCCATTCCTTGAAAACGTCGTTGTTCCCGCTTGTCGTGGCGATCCTTGCCTTGTACCCGGCCGATGGCCGGGCCTGCTCGACCTACCTTCAACCGGTACCGCTTCGCTATCTTAAGGACGAACCCACATGGCTTGTGAAAAAGCACGAGTCGCTCTATGAAAATCTCTCGAAACACCTTGAGCAAAACCCTGGCCAATTCGAAAAACAACACCACCTCCTGTTCCACATCTTGTCCAATCCAGGAGCGCTCGATCACACCATTCAGGAATGGCAATCCCACGAATATCGGTTTGATCTGTGGCATCCTCAACTCTGGGGCGTCCTTGATGGTTATGTGCACCTGCCCGTCGTGATCACGCCATCCTCGACCCTCTCCGATGGTCCCGGTGGATCGCCAGGTCGGAATCCAGGCTCGACAGGAACCGATGGCGGGACTGGCGGCGGCGATCCTGGCATCCCGGCGGGCGATCCTCGCGGCGGTCCCGGGGGTGGTGGAATCCCACAGGGCGCGGTCCCCGAGCCCCCCGCGATTCTCCTGATGCTCTCGGGAATGATCCTGGCGGGCCTTGGGGCCACGCGGAGAGTGGTCTGGGATCACGCGCTCCGCGCTGTCCAAAGTCAGCGCTCTCGGAACTGACAGCTCTCATTCCACCCTCCTCCGGGCGCTCCCAGCGACCCAATTTGGATCGCCAGGCGCGCCCGGAGTCTCAAATCCTCACGATTTCCGTGGGTCGATCTTGCGACCGTTGATGGTGGGATGTCTAATATTGGTGGCTCTCGACGATCGCGAGCCGGTTCGAGCCCAATAAGGCGACTCTGGGTCCACTTCCGCCCGGCTTGAGGGGCCATGAGGTCCTGGAGTCCCGATAGGGTGCCGATGACGGCGTCAGGCATCGACCGCAACCAGGTTTACTAAGGATGTGTGAACCCGTGAAATTGCCCCATTTGCCAGGGTTGATCCTGCTGGCGTGCCTCTGTCAGGGAGTTGCCCCGGCGGGCTCGATGCGAGTGCGCCCGGACCTGGTCGAGACTTCCGAGGTCGTCTCCCGGCACGAACGCGACTACGAGGAACTTGTGAGATTCCGGGACTCGCACCCCGTGGTTTTCGACGAGCATCATCCGTTTTATTTCAAGCTTTTGACCGAGACTCGGTTCATGAACCGAATCGTGGCTCGGTGGGAGGCTCACGAGGCCCGGCTGGATTTTTACAGCCCTTATCTCGGCCGGGTGCTTGATGGCTATGTGCATCTTCACGAGCCCCTGGCCCCGCCGCCGATCCCGCCTCCCGTGATCGGCGAACCGCCGGGCTCGCCGGGGACGGGCAACGGTCAAAACGGTGAAAAGGCTCGTGGCTCGGGGGGTGGTTCAGGTGGTGGAGGCCTGCCACCTGGCGCGGTCCCGGAGCCCTCGGGGCTGTTTTTGTTGCTCGCCGGCGCGAGCTGGGTCGGCGTGGGAGTGATTCGTGGACGAACGGGACGCTCTCGGCGACCGTGAAATCGCGTGGTGATTCGCTCGCCCGTCACCGCGCGGTCGAGGGGGCAAGCCTGGAGGGGTCGTGGGGGACCAGGAGGGTTCGCTCGCTGGGGTCCTTGGGGTCGTCTTTCCGAGGGTAATCGCGCCAGAGCCACCGAAGCATCTCGGGCATGATCGCCCCGCCTTGCTTGTTGGAGTGGGTGCCAATCCCCCAGGTGTAATTCACGTCGTATTTCTTGGCCGTCAGGGCCTCGACCATCTTGATGTTTTGCGCGTGCCAGTCTCGGGTGGGGTCGTACTGGCCGTCTCGCCGGACGCCTCGGTTATCGTTCAGGCCATCTTGGAGGAAAATGCGAATGGGCTTGGGATCGGCCTTCTGGATCAGCTCGGGATAGACGTGCCCCCCCATGATATTGGTGAAGCTGCCGATGGTGCTGATGACCTTGCGAAACTGATCCGGCCGATGCCAGGCCACCGTGAACGCGCAGATCGCCCCCGAGCTGGCCCCGGAGATCGCCCGGTCGTTGGGGTCGTCCGAGAGGGTGTAGTCCTTTTTGATCGCGGGCAAGAGCTCGTCGATGACCAGCCTTGAGTACTTGTCGTCGAGCGCGTTGTATTCGACGCGACGGTTGGTGGTTCGGTCGCCCCAATCGGCGTCGGAGGCTTCCTTCTGGGCCTGGGTATGCCCGGGGTTGATGAAGACCCCGATTGTCACCGGCATCTCCCGGCGGTGGATGAGGTTGTCGAAAACGTAGGGGATCCGGTAGCTCCCCTTGAGCCCGACATAGGCATGGCCGTCGAAAAACACCATCAGACGCGCGGGCCTGGCCGCGTCGTACTGGGCGGGTACGTAAACCCAGTAATCGCGGATCGTGCCCGGATAGACCTTGCTCGCAAGCGCGATCGGGCCGACAACCTTCCCGCGGGGAACACCCTCATGGGGCTCGGAGTCAGGGCCCACGTGGTAGACATCGTCCGGGGGCGCGGCCGACGCCCCGACAAGGGGGGAAAGAGCGAGGATCGTCCAGGCGATGAGGTTTCTCATGGAGCTGCTCCCGTGGGGTGGACAAGGGCTCCTCACGATCTCGATCGAGGATCGTCAAGGATACCGAAAGTTTACGGAGCGCGAGCGCCCGTGTCAGTGGTCGTCTCGCGTCGCTCCGCGGCGATCGCCAGTTCAGCGGGCGAGATTCGCGCCGACCGGCAACCGCGAGGCCTGGGGGGCGATCACGCTCCCAGCGACCGTCCTCCCAGCACCCCGCGAACCCGCCGTTCGGCTGGTCGTCATGAGCGAGGGCGACATCAGAGTACCAACCAGTACTGCCTGACTGGGTCGACTTTTCAGTAGGTACTGGAATTGTACAAACAGTTCGTGTATCGTGCCTCAATCCTTGAATGTCGTGTTTTCCATTCCGGTTGAGAATCCGATGAGAACCTGGATCCTCGGGAGTCGATCGGACTGTGACATCGTGGTCGATTCGCCTCTGGTTTCGGGGCGACATTGCCGGCTTTCCGTGGGGTCCCGGGGTTTTTTGATCGAGGATCTGGGGTCGACCAATGGGACATTCGTGAACGGATCGCCGATCATGTCGGCGGTGGTGAAGCCGACGGATACGGTCTTATTAAGCCATTCGGTTCCGCTTCCTTGGCCGGCCGAGCTTGTGAGGTGCGTGGGGATTGGCCGAAACTCGGCGAATGGCGTCGTGCTTGAGGATCCGAAGGTTTCCGGTTTTCACGCCCGATTGCTGCTGGAGCCGGGCTCGCCGCCGCTGATCGAGGATGTTGGCTCGGCGAATGGCACGTTTCTCAATTCGTTGGATCGGCGAATCAGTGGTCCGACGCCGTTCGCCGAAACGGATCGGCTCTTTTTCGGATCGTTCGCCATGCCTGCCTCGCGCTTGCTCGCGCGAGCGAGGGGGCTCAGGGCTGGCGAATCCTCGCGGACGCTCGTGTTTCGGCCGATTGGGTCCGATTCCACCGCCGCCTCGACGAAGAGGTTGAGTGCTTGGTCGCTGATCCCGCCCTTGTTTTCGATCGCCCTCGCCGTCGTGGTCGCGCTGGCCGTCGGCCACCCGGCGGAGCCGACCGATCCAGACGCCTGGACCAGGCTTGCCCAGACACTTGGGGCCGTGACCTTCGCGCTGACGATGATCGCGCTTTGGCTTGGCTGCTCGATTGGGCTGTTACTCCACCACGAGGGAGTCCGCCGGCGGGTCGGTCGCTCGGCGCTCGTCGGGTCGCGACTGGCCATTCTGGGCTCGATTTGTGCCCTGGGGTCCGGTCTCCCCCTGGCGATTCTCTCGTGGGGGACTGGGCTTCGCGGCCCGGCCATCGAGCTCTGGGGAGTCCTCGCCCTGACCTCGATCGTGGGTTTGGTCCTTGGTCTGGGTGTCTCGGTCCTCGCGCCGACCAAGGGAATCGTCGGCTTGCTGGTTTCGGTTTCCTTCCTGGCGATGTTCGGGCTTGGCGGCTGGCTCGTACCGGTCCACGAGATGCATGGTCCGACGCGGTGGTTTTCCTCGCTCTCTCCCTCTCGGTGGGCTTTCGAGGCGTTGCTAATCATTGAGTCATCCGAATATCACGACCCGGCGAGCCCATTTGTCCCGGCTCACGACCTCGCGGAAGCGATCTTTCCCGTGGATTCGGAGCGCATGGGGCCTAGGGCGGATTTCATCGCCCTTGTCGCGATGTTGATCGGCGTCGTGGGCGTGATCCGTTTTATTCGAGGCGAGCAAGAACGCGAAGTTGCGTTACGTATCTGATTGCGCGGCTCGGCCCCGCGGGTGGGCATGACCCAGTCCGGGGCGAATCGTGGCATGGTTCTCAATGTCGAGAGTGAATACATGGCGATCCGATCGACTGATTGGCGGGGTGTGGTTCTTGGAAATGAGCGGTATCGGGTGACGGCCCGGCTTGGCGAAGGGGGCATGGGGACGGTTTACCGCGCGTTTGACCGGAACATCGACTCCGACGTCGTGATCAAGGTCCCGCACGCCGCGATGATGGCGGACGCGGAGTTTTCGGCTCGATTTCGCGAGGAGATCCGGTCGCTGGTGGCTTTGTCGCATCCGTATATTGTCAAGGTGACGGATGTTGGCGAGTGGGATGGGGTCCCGTACGCCGTGATGCCATTTCTGGCGGGCGGGAGTTTAGAGGCCCGTCGGCGACGGGGGCGCGACCGGCGGTGGGTTCCCTACGAACCGCGGGAGGCGGGTCGGTGGCTGGGAGAGATCGCGACGGCCCTCGATTACGTCCACGACCAGGGCTATGTCCATCGCGACGTGAAACCGGGAAACATTCTCCTTGATGTCGAGGGGCATGCCTTTCTGAGCGATTTCGGCGTCCTCAAGGTCGCGGCGTCGGGCACGGGCCTGGGTGGGACCTCGCTGACCGGGACCGGGATGGTCCTGGGCACGCCCGAGTACATGGCCCCCGAGCTTGTCATGGGCGAACCCTACGACGGCCGCGTCGATCAGTACGCCCTGGCGGTGACGCTTTACGAGCTGATCTGCGGTCGCCGACCCTTCGAGGACGAGGTCAAGACCAAGGTACTGGTCTTGCACACCACGAGTCCACCCCCCAGCCCCAAGGTGTGGTGCCCAGACCTGCCCGAACCGGTTTCGCGAGTCATGCTTCGGGGACTGAGCAAGTCCCCCTCGGACCGATTTCCCAGTTGCGTCGCGTTCATGTCGGCTTTCGACCTCGCCCTGTCGTCGACCGACTCGTCGGGCCGCGTCCGGTTTCGTTGCTCGGATTGTGGCGGGACGGCGGCGATGGCCGTGGCCGATTATGGCAAGCTCAGGGAGGCTGGTGGCCGCCCGTCATGCCCAAGGTGTAAGGTGGCGCTGAAAGTCCTTCCCGCGAATCCAGAGGGGAGCGAGGGCGGGATTGCTCGGGAGAGCGAGACCGGGGAATACGAAATCGCCGCCACCGAATCACGCCCCGTCACGATGATGGTCGACCTGTCCAACGCGAGCGTCTCGGGTTCCCGCCGGATGGGGACGATGGCGCTGGGAGATTCCGCCGTGGCTCGGCATGGAGCACGGCGGCCCTCAGGCCTGGGCGGAACGATCATCGAGCGAGCCGATCGATCCGGCTCGCGGCCGGGACCTCGGGCCGCCGCGTTCGTCCAGGGGCTCGTTTCAACCCCGGATCGGGCCGTCATGGCCGGCGCAGGCTTGTCTGGAACGCTCGCGGCGGCCGTGATGCTGGGGACCTGGCTGCTTCGCGCGGGTCACTCACCGTCGGTCATCGAGACCCCGATCTCGGTCGCTCCCAGCCCGGTCCTTGTCGCGGCAACATCTCCCCCGGTTCCCACGCCCCCCGTTTTCGCGGCGACGATCCCGAATCGTCGAATTGCTCCCGAGCCGGAACCTCGGATCGCGTCGCCAGGTCCCTCAACCACCCCCCCTCGGTCTCTCGCCGGTAACCAGCCGAGGAGGGATCAAGAGCGTGGTCATCCTCGGCCCGAGCCCCCCCTTTCACTCGCCGCGGGGAGCGAACGCGGCCCGCGGCCCGATGTCGCCGCGCGAGTCAAGCCGCGATTCGACGTGGCTCTGCTCCGAAAATCGGTCAAGGCCAAGCATCCGCTGAGCGCGGTTTTATCGGAGGCTCGTTCGCGTCTGGGCCAGGTAGTCATCCCCACCGGGATGTACCTCGTCGAGACGTCCTCGGGGTCGGACACGAATGGTGCACGATTTTGCTCGATCATCGAGCGAAGCCTCCAGGAGCGAAAAACGAGCGAGCTGGCCATGGATTCGGCGGCGGCGATCCCGGTCGAGATCGAGCCCAGGCTCGCGGACCGACTCGATGTCCTCGATGGCGAGCAACGAAACCGAATGTCGATCATCACGATCTGGTTCCAGGAAAACGGGACCGGCATGCTCGTCAAGGTCGAGTCCCTGGTCGGATGCCGGCCCCGGCTCGCGCCCGGTTCTTACTATCCCAAGGGGGACGTGGAATACACGACGCTTCAGATCTGGCCCGATGGCCAGCTCACCGGCAAGGCCCCCGACGAGGATTGGGAACAGCCAGGCCGGATGCTCCGCTACGCGAACCAGTTCAAGAGCCGGATCAAGGGATTCAAGAATCAAGTTCAGAGTCGGGAGATGCTCTCTCTTCAGTCGACCATGGGCAAAATGATGGGCGACATGATGCGAGGGGCCGCGGAGTTCGAGGCCCAGCAACGCGCTCTTCAACGGGGGGTCGGCGGCCGATGATCGGAAACTCAGGGGCTCATGCGATGGTGATCGGTCGGGACGGTCCCGGTAGGCCCGATTTTCGGCCAGGAGGTTGCTCATGAAATCGGCGCTCATGATTCGAATCAGCGTGGTGCCGATCCTCCTGGCCGCGACCTTGGGAGCTGGGGCGTTTGCGCAGCTTAACGGGCTTGGACGCGGCTGGAATTACCGGGGAAACTACCTAGGCGCGGTCGGGTTGGGTACGTGGGTCGGCGGTGCCAGCGTCGACGGGGCCCTTGCGAATCGCATCAACACACGCAATGTTATCTGGGTCAACGAGTACATTCGCGGGCTCGTGAACCAAGAAAATCGCGGAAATGCCCGGTCTCGAGCTCTGATCCGTCAGCGACACGCCAAGGCGCGACGAGCCATGCTCGCGCGGATCCACGATAGCCCCGAATTGGTCGATTTGATGAAAGGCGACGCGCTCAACGCGATCATGCTCGACCTGACGAATCCCAAGGTCGATAATTATTCCTTGAGCGAGCCCCAGGTTCCCCTCTCGCCTGACGTCGTCCGTTCCATCCCGTTTCGGCTCGGCGAGAAGGGAGAGACATTCTCGCTCAATCGGCTCTCGCTCAAGGGTCGATAAGTT
>JAKBAP010000395.1 GCA_021808995.1 Planctomycetota bacterium
CCGATCATCGCCCCGTGCTATTATGGCATCGACATGTCACGGGCTGACGAGTTGTTCGCGACCCCGTTCATCGACGGGCCTGGGGGCGCGATCTCGGCGGCCGCGCAGGCGAAAATGGCGCGCGAGCTGGGGGCCGATAGTTTGCGGTATTTGCCGGTCGAGGCCATCGCGCGCTCGGTCAGTCTCTCGCCCGAGCGGCTTTGCCGCGCCTGCATCACCGGGAAGTACCCGACCCCCACGGGTCAAGAGCTCTATCAGATCGAGCTTGACTCATCCGTGGCGAAGGGGGGGCGGCGTGCCTATGAGCTCGTCGCGTCGGTGCCACCGTCGCCGTTCGTGAAGACATAGCGAGCCAGGTGAATCGACCGTCCCTGGGCGCGATATTTCCGATCGAAGTTCGTGAGCCCGTCGGCGGAGAGCTCGGGGTCGACGGGTGAGAGCCACGGCACGCGGTGAAACCGTGTCCGGGTCTCCATCAGCCGTTCGATGACGGTGAAATAGGCCGCCACATCGGTGGCGAAGTGAATCTCCCCCTCGGGTTTCAGGGTCCGTTCGACCTGGTCGAGCAACCAAGGGTCGACGAGCCTGCGCTTGCGATGTCGCGTTTTCCACCAGGGGTCGGGGAAATAGACATGGATGGCGGCGAGTCCTTGGCCGGGGATCGCGCGCTCCAGGATCGCGCGTGCCTCGCCATGGATGATCCGGGCGTTCGTGAGCGATCGTTTGGCGAGTCGAAGCGCGGCCTGTTCCGCGTATTTCCGCGAGACCTCAATACCGAGAAAGTTCCGCGTGGGCTTCGAGGCCGCCACGTTCGCCAGGAACAGCCCTTTTCCAGAGCCGATCTCGAATTCAACAGGGTGTGGGTTGCCAAAGAGGGCCTCCCAGTCAAACCGCGTGAGCTCTGGGGCGTGGGCGAGCTCGATGAGATGGCGAGAGAGATCGATTCGCGCTTTCGCCGCGCGGTTGGCCGAATCCGACTCCGAGGCCGCCGGTTGGGTTTGGGTCATGGGGTTAGCCCGCCTGGTCCCGTGGGCGCACGACGAGCGGCACCCCGATGATTTTGCCGTGGAAGACCATATTGCCGGCGACGAATCCCTGGCATTCGAAAATCGTCTGGCGTCGATGCAAGCGAACCCCCTTGCCGACCAGGATCAAGCGGTCTCCGACCTTGACCTGGCCGCGGAATCGGACCTCCTCGATGCCACCGTAACCAATGAATGAGCCGGTTTCGAAGACTCCGAGCTGGGTCGTGAGAAAGCTGGCGAGCTGGGCGGCGGCCTCGCACATGAGGACGCCGGGAAACAGGGGATAGTCGGGCATGTGGCCGCGAACCCAGAATTCGTCGGGGGTCACGTCCTTATAGCCAATGATGAGCTTGTTCTCGAGATCGACCTCAATGATGGCGGTGAGTTGTTCCATTTCGAATCGCTGGGGATTCGCGCGGCGGATCCCGTCGCGGTCGAACAGGACGCGCGAATCGTTGATCGTGGTAGGGTCGACCAGAGGCGCTGGCGGCATGGCCGCGTTTCCTTTCTGGTTATGCTGGGGGATGGGATTATGCCCCCCTCATCGTGATTTCCCAGAGGGCGTCGCCTGGTCACCGCCGCTCCCGAAGGGAGCTAACGACCCAAGGCATCCCCCGCGACCGATCGTTGCCCGATCAGAACTGATTCAACGGTCGCATGCTCATTTCCATGATGACTTCCCCTCCCGAGTTCGACAAGAGGAGTCTTCGTGCCTGATGATCGCGCGACCGGAGTCGTTTCCCCGGTTGGGTTTCCGCCGGAACGACGAGCGCCCGGCGCGGTTGTGCCGATCATGCGTGTCGAGAGGAGCCAAGGTGATCGTAGGGGGCTGGCGAGATCCAAGGCGAGGGGTCGCGAGAGCCGAAAACACATGGTCCAGCCCCAGCAAGGCAATGCGCTCCAAGGAGGGGATGTTCCATGCCTACACGCGTGAATCGACGCCAGCTCTTGAGTGCGACCGGGGCTCTGGGAGGTGCCGCCGCCGCGTCGTTAGTCCCCGCCGCGCAGGCTGGTCGGGTGGAGCTCGGCCGTTTCGCCAACCGCTCGGGAGTGGGTGGTCGGATGACCGGGGCCCAGGCCGCGGCGGCCGCGCTGGGGTGTCAGGGAGTCGCGTGCGTCTTTGGGATCCCGGGCGCGCAGAACAATGAATTCTGGGATGCGCTCAAGGCCCGGTCGATTCCCTACTTGCTGGTCGCCCACGAAGCCTCCGCGAGCGTCATGGCCGACGCCGCCGCCAGGGTCACGGGCGAGGTTGGCGTCTTCTCGGTCGTGCCGGGGCCAGGCATTACCAATTGCCTGACCGGGCTCGGCGAGGCCCTCCACGATGGCTTCCCATTGGTTGGCGTCATCACCGACATCGACCGCTCTCCAGGAGCGCGTCTCGGGCAGGTCCATGGCCTGCGAAACGCCGATCTCATCCGGCCCGTGGTCAAGGCCTTGCTTGAGGTCCACCATCAGGCCGAGATCCCAGGCGCGATCCTCGAGGCCTTTCGCATCGCCCGCGCCGGCGAGCCAGGCCCAACCGCGGTCTTGATCCCCTATCCGCTATTCACGGCCATCTGGGATTACAATACGCCCGCGCCACCCCCCTATCCAGCGCCATTTGACGAGGCCGCCTATGGTCGCGTCCTCGCCCACCTGTGCGATCGGCGGCAGCGTGTCGGCATCTACGCCGGAATGGGCTGCGCGGGCGCATCGCATGCACTCACGGCGGTTGCCGAGCTGTTGCAGGCACCAGTGGCGACCTCGGTGACCGGAAAAGGGTGCATCGCCGACAGTCACCCCTTGGCCGTTGGCTGGGGATACGGCGGGCAGGGCACCCGCGCGGCCGAGGCCGCTTTCAAATCGGTCGACCTGCTTCTTGCCGTCGGTGTCCGATATAGCGAGGTCTCGACCGCGTATTACGCGATCCCGCCCCACAACCCCCTGATCCACGTTGACATCAATCCCCATAACCTGGGCAAGAACGTCCCCACCCACGTCACCTTGTGCTCGGACGCGGGGTTGTTCTTGAATCGCCTTCTAGCCGACGCCCACTCGGTGCGGCGCTCCCCCTGCCCCGCGCTTTACCAGCGGATCGGCAACTGGCGTCAGGTCGATCGCGTCGAGGCGGCGACACCGCGGATCACCAAGGCCGTCGATCCGATGCTGTTTCTCAAGACCTTGCGCGACTCGCTGGGTCCCGAGGAATTATTCTTTGTTGATGTGACCGCGTCGACCCACTGGGCGAGCGAATCGGTCGAGGTCCAGGCACCTAGGCGCTATTTCACGCCGACCAACAATCAGAGCATGGGCTGGGCGATCCCAGCGGCGATCGCCGGCCAATTCGTCCGTCCCGACCGCCAGGTCGCCTGCGTGACCGGCGACGGCTGCTTTCTCATGGCCGGGATGGAAATCTCAACGGCGGCTCGGCGAGGCTTGCCAGTCAAGTTTTTCGTGCTTGACGACGGAGCATATCATTATATGCAAATGCTCCAGGAGCCGGTCTATCGTCGGACGACGGCGACCGACCTGGCCCGGATCGACTACGCGGCGTTCGCCCAGGCGATGGGCGTGGGGTTCAACCAGATCGCGTGCAACGCCGACGTGGCCGCGGGGATCGCCCGCGCCCTGGCCACGCCCGGCCCGGTCTTGACGCGGATCGTCGCGAGTTACGAGGGGCGTGAAATCCGCTGGTTGAGCACCCTACGAGGGCAATATCTGAAGAAGATGCCGAACAACCAGAAAATCCGCCTGGCCGCCCGCATCGGCGTCCGGACCCTCGCGCCGGCCGACGATAACGATTAGCCCGCGATCCAGGCCGATGGGTCCAGACCATGAGGGCCAACGCTGGCGTCCGCCCGTCCGCCGGAATCCCATGGTGTCCTCTTGTATGTCGTGGAGAAGACGTTTAGGATGCGACTCGTGCCCCTACCCACCTGGAGCGTGCCTTGCGCTGAGCCCTGGGGAACCCGCCATGAGACGTTCATTCGTCGCCGTCAGCCTCTCGGCCGTCGTGTTGGTGCTGTCGATGGTTCTGGTCGGCACGCAGGCGCGGGACGCGAAGCAAGAGCCCGCGCCGGTCCTCCAGAATAAGGCGTACACACCGGCGAAGGAGGCCCGGCAAGCGGGCTTTTCGGGGATGATGAAGGCGGCGATCCGGCCGCGCGACCCAAACGCGGCACCCTGGCGGCTGGGGCCCGTGCCGGCGGCGGTCCCGGTCGATGTCTCGGGCGTGGCCCGGGACGAGGCTGGCACGGCGATCGCCAGGGCGACGATCACGCTCTATTCCGCCTGGGACAAGGGGTCGAAGCCGGTGGGGACGGCCACGACCGACGTGGCGGGCCGGTATCACATCCGTGACGCGATGGTTCCCGTGTCGACCACGTTTGGCGGCCGTCCGTTCCCGCCGGAGATTACGCCTCACGCGACGTTCATCACCCAGAGTCTCCCGGTCGAGATGGTCGGGGGCACGACGGTTCAGCTTCGGTTTATCCTCCGCAAGCCGTACCAGCCCTGATCAGGCGTCTCTCGATTGATCATGATCATCTTCGTGATCTGTTCGAGCAATTCGGCGTCGTCCACCATCCCGCTGGTTGAGCCCACCACCGGGTCTCCGCAAGGCAAGGCCGCCTGGGAAGAAGATTGATCCAGGATCGTATACGAAGCCCCGGCGACCATGTCGTCATGGCGCAAGAGACGACCGCCCCGCGGGACGTCCCGAGCGGACCGTTCGAGGACTTCGAGGCGTTGAATGATCGCGGGGGCGAAGTCCTCCGAACAATGGCCTAGCTGTCGTGGAGGGGTCGGAACGACTTCGTCACGGACTCGCACCCACTCTGATAGCTCATCCTGTGTCTCCGCGTAAA
>JAKBAP010000396.1 GCA_021808995.1 Planctomycetota bacterium
TTCCCAGCCCGATGATCTTGCGGATCTTGGCGGTGCGGTTAATGCTGGAATAAAAGCCGATCGAACGGTTGATCTCGCTGGCGAAATCGTTGAAAACACCCCGCATCGCGGTGAAAATGGCCCGGGGATCGGGGGCCTTGGTCGCGTTCCGCTTGAGATGCTCCGCCTTGGCGAAGGTGAGCTTGAGCTCCTTGGTCAGGGCCCTCGTGAAATGGTTGCCGCCGATCGGCACGTTTCGCTGCCAGATCCGGGTGCCGTCGGTGATGATCAGGTCGGTGTTGTCGGCCCCGATATCCAGCAAGACCACCGAGTCCTTGGACCCGCTCCCCTTCAACTGGTCGAACGTGATGAAATTGTAGAGAGCCAGCGGGCTCATCTGAACGATGTCGACCTCGATCCCGGCGACCGCCAGGGGAAGGATCGCCCGGTTGATCTGGTCGCGCTTCATCGCGAACAGGCCGACCTCGGCCATCGTGAATTCCTCTTCGTCCACATCCTCGTCGCCGCCGATTTGCTGATACGCCCAGACCACCTCGTCCAGCGCGAACGGAATCTGCTGCTTCGCCTCGAACTTGACGATGTCGGGGATCCGCTTTTTCTCGACCGGCGGGAGCTTGATGAATTTCACCAGGCCTGACTGGCCAGGGACCGCGATCGCGACCTTGCAGCCCTTCACGTCGTTGCGATCGGTGAAGGTCGCCAGCGCCTCGCGAACCAGTTCGTCGGCGTCGGCGTCGGGCTGGCTGAGGATCTTGGGGTACTCGATGAAATCAAAGGCCTCGGCCGTGACCTGCTCGGGGGTCTCGCCGGGGACGAGCTTGAGCGCCTTGAGGGCCGATTGACCCACGTCGATCGCCCAGACGGCCTGTATCTTCGCCATGCTCTCGGACTCCTAGGGTTGAAGCGAAATCAGGGCCGCCAATCACGCCCCCACCCGCCCCAGTCGATCGATGTTGAGCAATTCCGAATTCGGCCGAGAACCAGCCGAAGTGATCCACCCGCCCCCGCCAGGACCCGAATTGTAACAATCCAGCGCCGTCCCGGTAGAGGCCACCGCCCCGACCCTCGCCGGAACCCACCCGTCGAGAGGGGGTTACCGACCATGGCCGGCTCTCTTTATCCCCTTTGACGGGGTCGAGCGCCAAATAGTTCCCTGACCTCCGCCGCGATGTCGCCCCGCGATCACTCGCCATCTGGGATCAGGCCAACCTTTTCCTGGCCCGCGCGATCGTTGCACACGTCGAACTTTATCATACGGGACGCGAGATCACGCCCCCACCGCGCGATTTCGCCTCGGAGTGCCCGCGAGCCCATTCGAAAATGCAGCCGTTCATGGGTGAAGGGAGCGGATCACGTGGGGTCCTGGGAAAGAATGATCGCGGAATAGGGGGCGATGGCGACCTGGGCCTGGAAGGGCATTCCGTCGTAGGCCCCTTCGGTCGCGAGCACGCTTTCTCCCCGTTTGCCCTCGAAAGAGTCGCCGTAGCCGCTCCAGTCGCTATTGAACCGGATCCGCCACTCTCCCGGGGCGGGGAAGCCCAGTCGGTAATCGAGCTTGGCCTCGTGCGAGAAATTGGTCGCCACGATCACGTCGTCGCCGGGTCCTCCCTTTTCGAAGCGGCGAAACGCGACCACGTTGTCTCCGTCGTTGACGTGGAGGATCTGGACGTGTTGCCCGCACAACCCCCCCGTGGTCCCTTTCTGGTTAAGCCTGAGCGCGATCAGGTCGCGATAGAGGCGGACAATGCCTCGAAATTCCTCGCTTGAGTCCCAGTCGAGGGGGACGGTGTCGCGGAACCATTCGCCCTCGAGGAATTCCTGGCCTTGAAAGAGCATGGGGATGCCTGGGGCGGTGAAGATCAGGGCCGCGGCCAGGGTCGATCGTTTCTGGGCGTGCCAGCCCTTGGCGTCGTTAGGGTTGATTTCCTGGGGCACTCGGGCCTTGCCATTGGCGACTTCGTCGTGGGATTCGCTATAGATCACGCGAGAGCAGGCGTCGTCGTTGTCGCGGATGGCGATCGCGGCGGCGACCTCGCTCATCGACCGTCCCTCGTCGGTGGGATTGGTCACGACGGCGCGGATGGGGTGCACGAACCTCGCGTCCCACTGGCTGCCAAAGCCGGCCCCCCCGGCCCCGACGTCCTTGGTGAGCCAGTCGTTGTTTTGAAGGTCCTCGGCGATCGTGATTCGGCCGGGGTACTTTTGTTGGATGGCGGTATTGATTTCCTGGAGCAGGCTGTATCCTTCCGGCAGGTCGGGCGCGCCTGGTCCATGGGGGGTTCGGATATAAACCGTCATGTCGAGCCGCAGCCCGTCGATGTGGTATTCGTCGAGCCAGAAGAGGGCGTTGTCGACGATGAACCGCCTGACTTCCGCGCGACCGTAGTCGGGGCGGGTCGAGCCCCAGGGGGTCTCGGATTTCCAGTCGTTGTAAAAGTAAATCCCCCCCTTGTCGTTTTCGCTCCAGCCATCGAACCGCCAGAGATCGATATCGCTGGGGCCGAAGTGGTTGTAAACCACGTCGAGAATCACCGCGAGACCCATGCGGTGGCATTCGCGAATGAATTTCTTGAACGCCGTCGGGCCGCCATAGGCCGATTCCACCGCGAAAATGTGCGCGGGGTTGTAGCCCCAGGAGACGTCGCCCGCGAACTCGGCGACGGGCATGATCTCGACGGCCGTGACGCCTAGCTTCTTCAAATGCCCAAGCTGGCGGGCGGCCGACTTGAAGTCGGCGGGGCGGAACTCGTCGTCGTCGGGCGTCTCGCCGAACGTGCCGACATGGAGCTCGTAGATCACGAGCCGATTCCAGGTCTCGAGGGTGAAGTCGTCCCCTTTCCAATCAAACGCCGGGTCGACAATCACGCCGTTGCCCACGGAGCTCGTGACCTCTCGTGCGTAGGGGTCGATCCGCGACAGGTCTCCCTGGGGGGTCTTGAGCAGGAACCGATACTCGTCGCCGGCCTTCGCCTCCGTCACCAGCCGGGACCAACATCCCTGGTCGTCGCGTTCCATGGGGTGGGCCTCGGGCTTCCAGTCGTTGAAGCTTCCCACCACGGAAACCGCGGTCGCGTGGGGTGCCCAGACGCGAAACGCGGTCCCCTGGTCGCCCACGGTGGCACCCATGGGAGGGTGATTTTCGGTGTTATCCAACGGAGGCGCTCCCGGTAACGCGACAGGGTTGACGGAGACGTGGGCAACTCCGCGACCGAATCCGCGCGCGGGTGACCTTGATATCAATAATCTTATCATCGGGCTTGGTTAATACCAGGGAGTGCCCTGGCTTGCTTGGTCGCCGCGACCCTGCGATCTTGACTGGTGAAAACCGGTCCGTCCCGGTTTGCCCAGAGGGCTCGAACCTGGTGATGGCGTGGGTGGATTTCGCCCGAGCGCCGGCCAGCGAATTGCTTCGTGATCATGGGTGCTTTAGACTGATCCCGAGGTCGGTGATTTTGGATCCCGTCGGTCCTCGCTGGGGGGGCTCTACGTTGACGCGCCTGCTCGTGATTCTGGCCCTCCTCGTTGTTGGCCCTCCTCGCGCGATCGCCGTCGATCCTCCGGAGACCGCTCCCAGGACAAACGTCGTCGTCATCCTGGCCGATGATCTGGGTTATGGGGACCTCGGCTGCTATGGACACCTTCGGTACAAGACTCCGAATCTGGACCGGATGGCGAGAGAGGGCTCGCGGCTGACCCAGTTCAATTCGCCAGCGCCGTTCTGCGCCCCGTCCCGGGCCGCCTTGATGACCGGCCGCTATCCGTTCCGTTGCGGGCTGACCACCAACCCCGCGCCGGACGGCGGACCCGCGGCCGACGCCGCCGGGCTGCCCCTTGACGAGGTCACGCTGGCCCAGGTGCTGCGGGGGGCCGGCTACGCCACCGGGATGGTGGGAAAATGGCACCTGGGCCATAAGCGGCGGGAACAGTTACCAACCCACCGCGGTTTCGACGAATACCTTGGAATCCCGTACAGTAACGACATGCGGCCGGTCCACTTGCTCGACGGCGAGACGGTGGTCGAATACCCGGTTGTGCAGGCGACTCTGACCCGCCGGTACACCGAGCGGGCTCTGCGGTTCATCGAGCGAAATCGGGACCGTCCGTTCTTTCTTTACTTTGCCCAGGCCATGACGCACAAGCCGCTGGCCTGTTCCGAGGAATTCTATAAGAAGAGCGGGGCGGGGCTGTATGGCGACGCGCTGGCCGAGCTGGACTGGAGCGTCGGTCAGGTTCTGGCGCGGATCAGGGATCTGGGACTAGACGAGCGGACGCTGGTGGTTTTCGCCAGTGACAATGGCCCGTGGTATGGGGGGAGCAGTGGCGGTCTGCGAGGGATGAAGAGCACGACCTGGGAGGGGGGCTTTCGGGTGCCGTGCATCGTCCGCTGGCCGGGCCGGCTTCCCGCTGGGGCGGTCCGCCGTGAGCTGGCGGTGACGATGGATCTGTTCGCGACGGCCTTGGCCGCCGCTGGTGTTTCCCTTCCGAGCGATCGCGTGATCGACGGCAAGGACTTGCTCCCGCTTCTCTCGAATAAGGTCAACGAGGTTCACGACGTCGTTTTCGGCCAGATGGGGCCACGGCCGTCGACGGCGCGCGACCTCCGATGGAAGCTCCATGTCTTGCCGGCTCGAGATCATCGCCGCTTCGCTCCGGGCGAGCGCTGGGTTGACCCCCGCGGACCCGACGGCGTGACCATCCTGGCACCCTTTGAACAGGCCCACCCCTCCGAATATCCTGGCCTCCGCGCTGTCGACCAGACCGGGGCCATGAGTTTGTTCGACCTCGAGAACGATCCTGGAGAACTGCGCGACGTCGCCGCTGAAAACCGCGAAGTCGTGGCCCGGTTGAAGGCCCGA
>JAKBAP010000024.1 GCA_021808995.1 Planctomycetota bacterium
GTTGCTCCCAGAGGCAAGCGCGGAGCCGTCGATCACAATCGCCGGACCAGGCTCCATCGCGTGCTGTGTCGACCCGTCGATCGTGACCGTATTGGTCAAGGCGGGCAGTGGGCTCGAGAGCGCGATGGTCTGGAGGCCACCCAGGCCGATGGCGAATTGAATGATGTCGGGCGTCGTGTCGGCGTTGACCTGATTGACCGCCCAGCGCAGGGATCCCGCCCCAGCCTGATCGCCGGAGTTCGTGACCACGTAGGTCGCTAGCAGCCTGCGTCTCTCGAGGTGCTCGCAGACAAACCGCGCGCCCCAGGAACGCCCGACACGCCGGCTCGACCGCGCCCGCCGCTTGTCGCCCATCATTCGTCGCCCGCCCTCGACCGGTCGATCAGGAGGCTAAATCAAGGAAGTTCAATCCATCGACCCCACGCGAAGGGTCCAACCACCGCGCATCCACGAACCACCAGTATACCATACTCTGACGAATGTCGTCACACGTTCGTCGGAGACCACGCTGTCTCGAACCCCACGCGATGCCGCGACTCGAATGATCCAATCAAGACAGCGCATCGACAATTATCCCACCAAATCCAATCGCGCGTCAAGCCCCTCGATCACCCGTGCTTGCAAGTCCGGGGTCCTGGACGGGCACGATGGCGACGGGAGTGGACGCGGACTCAGGCGACCGCGGTTGATAGAGCATCAGGTAGATCACGACTCCCGTGATCGAGACGTAAAGCCAGATCGGGAACGCCACCTGCGCGACGCGGACATGACGGAGAAAGTCGCGTTTGACCGCCCGAATGAGCGTGATCAGCACCAAGGGGACGACACCCAGGGTGGCGAGCACGGTGTGCGACAGCAAGATTGAGAAATAGACCAGGGCGGACGAACCCCCCCCTGGATAAGGCACGCTGCCGGCCTGGTAGTGATAGACCAGGTAAGACGCGAGGAAAATCGACGACGTGATGAGCGCCAGCACCATGAGTACAAGATGTCTTCGCACGGAGGCTTGCTCAAGCAGGGGGGTGGTCGTGGCCTGGCGCTTCCGGATCGAGAGCCAGCCCGCCATCAGGAGGACAGCGCAAAGCGCGTTCAGGCTGGCATTGACGCGGGGGAGCCCTCGGACCCAGGCGGGCTTGGAGAGGCGAATGGCCCGGCTGGCGGCCCGTTCGACGGCGACGGGGTCGGTCGAATCGTAGTAGCCGACCAGCATGCCGCGATCGACCAGCCCGATCCGGTCGCTATGAGCGAGGGCCTCCGCGCCATTTTCGCGCTCGGCGGGGGAGGACTCGACCAGTGGGAGCTTGAACCGCTTCTGGACGAGCTCCATGACCGCCGACTTGGTCGAGGTCAGAAACCACCAGCGATCCCCCTTGGCCCCAAACCCGTCCGCGTAGGTAGCGAGCACCTTGGGCGTGTCATGGTCGGGATCGACCGAGATACTCACGAGCAGCACGTCGCTCGCGCCTAGCCGACCCTGGAGCCCCTTCATCACCCCCGTGATTCGCGGGCACGACAGCGGGCAGCGGGTAAAGATAAACGAAACCAGGCAGACCCGGTCCGCCAGTTCCGCCTCCGTCACCACGCGGTTGGAACGCTCCGTGAAATGGAACGCGCCCAGCGGGTACGAGATCGATTCACCCGCGCGGGCACTCGCCGGTGGCGAGGTCCCCATGCGGGCCAGGCACGCCACCGCCGAGACCGCCACGGTCCCAACCACGATCGCCACGCCAAGCGGATACGACTTCAACACGGATCGATTCCCGTCTGGTGTCAGAGCCTACGAACGCCGCCGAGGGAGGTTTTATCGCTAGGAGCCAGTCTTGAGCGCCTGTGCCGCGTTTGGGGCCTCTCCGTCGACCGGTTGCATCGCGACGTCGGGATAAACCGCCAAGACCAAAAGGACCGCGAGCAAACACGCGGGCCCGATCAGCAAATACACCCAGGCTCGCTCCTGGTTCAGATGCATGAAAAACCAACCCACCAGCCCCGCCTTGACGGCGGCCCAGAAGACAAGCCCGATCACGAGCACGCCAAGGACGTCCCGAAAAATCGAGGCGTAAAAATACTCGACCAGGGTCAGGACCGCGAGCGCTGCCCAGGCCCGAAGATAGGGCGAGCGATGCTCGTCGTGGTCCACGCCGGCGACGGCGTCGGGTGCGTGATTCATGGGGTCGTTCTCCACGGGCCGGCCTCGACCATTCAGATCAGATAAACAATCGTAAACAGGATAATCCACACCAAGTCCACGAAGTGCCAGTAAAGCCCGACCATCTCGATGGGCGCGTGATTTTGGGCCGAGTATCCGCCAAGAACCAGCGACCGGAGAAAAATCAGGATCAGGGCGATCACCCCGGCCGTCACGTGTGCTCCGTGAAAGCCGGTCATGGTGAAGAAACAGGACGCGAACAAGCTTACGTCCGGTCGAAAATGGCCGGTCGGGCTGATCCCGACGGGATAGTGATGGACGAACATCAGACTGTTGTATTCATAAACCTGGACGCCGACGAAAAGGGACCCGATCACGATCGTCGCCAGCAGATACATCGAGCTCTTGAGCCGCTTCCCCTGGCGGATCGCGGCGAGCGCGAGCGCCATCGTGACCGACGAGCAGATCAGGACGAACGTGTTGGCGGCCGTCAGGTTAATGGCCAAGGGGTTGGTGAGATCGTCGTAGGGAAGGGGCCATTTCTGGGTCTTCAGTGGCTCGATCCGGGCGTGGCCGCTCGCGACCTCGATCTTGTGGACCAGATCGGCGGCCTTATCGTTCGTGAGCCCCCCCACGACGCCGTGAGGAGCGGTGTCCATGAGTCGCTTGGCCTCCTCGGCCCCGCCGACCACGTGGGCATCGACCAGCTCGAAGGCGACCTTGTCGGGGTCGGGGCCGGCATCCTCGATCACGATGCCGACCGTGTCGCGCGTCCGTGAGAGGTCGGTCGCCGGCGGATAGAGATTGCTGTAGGCCCGCGGCGAACTGCCGGCCCGGAAGACGATGTACGAGCCGATCAGCCCGGTGAAAAACATGACCTCGGTCGCGAGAAACAGCCAGATCGCGAATTTGCCCGGCGTGACCAGGCCCACGGTCGCCGACGATCGCGAGGGAGAGTTCAGGGGGGGTGCGAGGGTGGTCATGGAGGGTTCGACTCACGTATTGCCCTTCCCGGCCTGGCGGGGAGGGGCCTGGATGGCCTCAGGTGGCGGGATTCACGAGCAACAGGATCAGAATCGCCGGCAGATACAGAAACGAGGCACGGAGCAACCGGCGGGCGCGGGCGTCGTTGACGTCGCGCCAGAAGGCCACGGCGGCGAGGAAGTAAAAGAGCCCCAACGCGAACGCGCCCACGAAATAGATGGGGCCGGCCAGCCCGATCGTGGTCGGCAAGAGCCCCGCCGGCAAGAGGGCCAGGGCATAGGTGACCGCGTAGCGGCCGGTCTGCCGGCCCAGGATGTCGTCGGCGGTGACCATCTGAAAGCCGGCCCGACGATAGTCCTCTCGATAGATCCAGGCGATCGCCAGGAAGTGGGGAAACTGCCAGAGAAACACGATCAAGAACAGCACCCAGGCCTCGACCCCGAGCCGGCCCGTCGCCGCGGCCCACCCGATGACTGGCGGCAAGGCACCCGGAACCGCCCCCACGATCGTGTTCAAGGTCGTGATCGGCTTGAGCGGGGTATAAAGCGCGAAATACAGGATGAACGTCGCGGCCGCGACCGCCGCGGCCAGCCAGTTGCTCCAGACTAAGAGAACCCCCACGCCGGAGACGACGAGCAACACGCCGACCAGGGCGGCCTCGACCGGGGCGACCCGGCCGCTGGGAATCGCGCGCCCCGCGGTGCGCCTCATCCGGGCGTCACGCGCGTGCTCCATCCACTGATTGAGAGCCCCGGAACCCCCCGCCACCAGGGCGGTTCCGATCAAGGTCGCGGACAGAACCACCAGCGAAATCGGCCGATGAGCCCCCACGGCATAGCCCACCCCGACCGTGATCAGGACCATCAGCACCAACCTGGGCTTGGTCAGCGACACGTAGGCCCTCGCCCGATTCCCGGCGGGCGCGGGCTCGGCCGGGGCCGTTTCCGTCAAAAGCGCGGGATCCAGTGAAGCCGTCGATTTCATGCCCCCCCCTCCCAGTCCCCCCTCGAGGTCGCGAACGCGCCCTCCGGGACCGTCGTATTCGCCCCGATCTCGACCCCCTTGAGACGCCCCAGCGACCATGCGCAGATCGCGACCGAGGCTCCAAACAAGAGCCCCCCCGTCGTCTGGTGCAGCGTCCGCGTGACCGCCTGGTAAAAGGTCACACCCCGCTGCTCCCCGTCAAACGGCCAGAGATAAACCGCGGCCCCGATCCCCAGCAACACCTGGAAAACCGCGAGCACCGTCGCCAACCGACCTAGCTTAACAAATGGGTCGCTCGCCGTTCGACCTCCCTCGATCCGAAACCACGTCCACACGACCAGGCCCATCACCGCCACGGCCCCGATCGCGTGCGAGCCAAAGGCGGAAAGGAGCCCATAATGGCGCAGCCAGCTCCCAAGCGCGGCCTGCCCGGCCGTCGCCGCGAGGAGCGCCGGCCCAAGCCGCCTGAGTCCCCGCCGGTCGATCCCGACCGGCCACGCGAGCCAGGCGCGGCTGGTCGTCACGCAGAGCAAGATCAGGAGCCCAAAAAACGTCTGGCCCACGAAGCCATGCACCGCCGCCAGCAGGGTCGAGACCTGGGTGACCCGCGTCCCCCCCAGAATCCCTTGGATGATCACCAGCACGAGCGCGGCCCCGCCCAGGAGCTTCAGCCGTCGTTCCCGCTCGACCACGAGCAGGCCCACGAATAAAACGAGTGTCGCCAACCCCACGGCCGAGCCCAGAAGCCGATGAACATGCTCCACGCGAACCCCGAAGGGCGCGTTCCAAAAATCGTACAGAAACATGTTCATGCCAAACGTCGTCGGCCAATCCGGGACCGCCATGCCGACCCGGTAGGTGGTCACCGACCCCCCAACGTAAAGCAACAAGAGCGTGAGGAGCGCCGTCGTGACCGCGAGGAGATGGACCAAGGCCCGACCGCCGGAAAAGGAGGTCGCGCCCGACCCAACCGAACCGGGCGCCAGGGTCGCCGAATGTGTCGTCATGAGTTCACCGGATGAAGCATCGCCGCTGGGGGGAGGGGCTTGGTCTGCGGCAGAAAGTCGACCTCGAGCCCCGGCACGCTATATTCATAAGGGGCATGATGAACGACCGGGATCCGCGCGAAATTGTAATACGCCGGGGGCGATGTCGTCTCCCATTCGAGGGTATTCGCGTGCCAGGGGTTGGCCGCGGCCCGCGGCCCGAACGCGAGGCTCCAGAAGAAATTCATCGCGAACAAAATCTGAGCGGCCCCCAGCGCGAACGCGCTATACGTCATGAACTGATTCATGTTCGTCACGCCCGAATTACGGAGTGATTCATACACCGTGGGATCGGCGATCCGCCGGAGATGGCCGTGCATCCCCACGATATGCATCAGGTAAAACGTGCAGTTGAACGTGATGAAGGTCAGGAAAAAATGCAGCTTGCCCAAGGGTTCGTTCATCATGCGGCCGAAGATCTTGGGAAACCAGTACTGGACGGCGGCGAAGATGGCGAACATGCTGCCGCCAAAGAGCACGTAGTGAAGGTGGGCAACGATAAAATAGGTGTCATGAATGTGCATGTCGACCGGCGAGGCCGCCATGAAGATCCCCGACAGGCCGCCAATCACGAACATGGCCACGAAGGCGACGGCGTTGAGCATGGCCGTGGTGAATTGAATCCGCCCCCCCCACATGGTCCCCAGCCAGTTGAAGACCTTGATCGCCGAGGGAAGCGCGATCATCATCGTCGAGAGCATGAACGTCGCCCCGACCGCCGGGTTCATGCCCGATTGAAACATGTGATGCCCCCAGACGATGAAGCCCAACCCGGCGATGCCCCCGATCGCGTAAACCATGGGCTTGTAGCCAAAGAGAGGCTTGCGCGAGAAGGTCGCGATGATGTCCGAGACCATCCCCATGCCGGGCAGGATCATCACATAGACCGCCGGATGCGAGTAAAACCAGAACAGATGCTGAAACAGGATCGGCCCCCCCCCGCCAACGACCGCGGGGGCGTTCGCGACGGCGAGACCGGTCGGGCTGAAGAAATTCGTCCCCGCCACTCGGTCCAGGGTCTGCATGACGAGCGCCGAGGTCAGGACGGGAAGGGCGAATGCCTGCAAAATCGCCGTCACGAACAGTCCCCAAACCGTCATCGGCATCCGCATCATGGTCATTCCAGGCGCGCGCAGCATGAGGATCGTCGTCAGATAGTTGATCGCTCCCAGGAGCGACGAGATCCCCGCGCAGAGCACCGCCAGCAGCCAGAATGTCTGCCCATTGAGCGAGCCTGGCGTGGCCCACCGGGCGATGGTGAGGGGAGGATAGCTCGTCCAACCCGCCTCGGGAGCGCCCCCTTCGACCAGGAACGAATAGCTGATAAAGACCATCGCCGGCGGCATGAACCAGTACGAGACCATGTTGAGCCGGGGAAACGCCATGTCCCTGGCCCCGATCATGAGCGGGATCAGGAAATTCCCAAACCCGCCGTTGAGGATCGGGATGATCACGAAAAAGATCATGATCGTGCCGTGCATCGTGAACAGCTTGGCGTAAAACTCCGGCGGCATCTGGTAGCCCAGCGAGGGGTCCGACCAGAGCATCCGCGACAGAATCGGCATCGGTTTCCAGGGCCACGCGAGTTGCCAGCGAAGCGCCATCGCCAGCAAGCCCCCGATCACGAAAAAGATCAGCCCCGACGACAGGAACTGGACCCCGATCACCTTGTGATCGCTCGAAAACACATACCGCGAGAGCATGTTTCGGGGCGCGGGATGGATGTGATCGTCACCTTGGCCGTGGCCGACGGGCGCGCTCGAGGAGGTTTCCACTTGGGACGTCATTTCGTTATCTTGCCTCCCCGTCGGTCGCGAGGTCGAGCTGGTCGCGATTCTGCTCGCCGATTCGCTCGCTGGTCCATTTCGCGAACTCGGCCTCGGTCTCGTGGACCGTCACGTTCCCCCGCATCTTGTAATGCCCCCACCCGCAAAGCTCCGCGCACGCCAGTTCAAACGATCCCGCCGTGTCCGAATCGAACCACACCGGGATCGTGAGGCCGGGGACCGCGTCCTGTTTCAGGCGAAACTGAGGGAGAAAAAACGAGTGGATCACGTCGGACGACTTGAGATGGATCAAGGTTGGCTGATTTTTAACGAAATGCAGGTCGTTGATCAGGATCAGGTCGTCGGGTGAATGGAGCCGGCCGTCGGGGCCGGGATAGCGCATGACCCATTGGAACTGGCGGGCCGTGATCTCGGCCAGCGGGGGGACCTTGGGGTTCCGGCTGGGGTATTTGATTCGGGCCCAGGTTCCGAACTGGTAAATCGTGATGAAGACGAGGATCACGGCGGGGACCAGGGTCCAGACGATCTCGAGCCGATTGTCGCCGTGAAAATACGAGGCCGCTCGTTTGGGCTTTCCCTGCTCGTCGAGCTGATCGACGAAGGTGAAGGCTTCCCAGACGAGCGCCACCTGGGTCCCGATGAAGACCAACCCGGTGATGAGCAGGATGACGATGAAGAGCAGATCAATCTCGCGCCCCATGGACGAGACGGAATGGCCGGGGGCGGAATGCGGATTGGGAAGCCACCAGTCCGGCGAGAACGGGGCGTAGAGGAAGGCCGCCACGCTCAGGACCGCGACCAGGGCGAACAGGAAGCTCCAGTTACGCACGACCATTCTCCCTCGCGAAACGGGGCCAGGCCAGGCCGGCGACGGTGTTCATCGGGACGCCCCGGCTTCCGCGAGCTTGGGCCGCGGCATCGGGGGGGGGGATGCCAGCAGGTCAGGGTCGTAGGGGAGCGCCAGCACGAAATTCACCAGGTCCCAGATCTGGGCCTCGTTCAGGGTCGGGTAATGGGCGGGCATCTGAGCGCCATTGATCCCCTTCGCGATTCGCCAAAAGATGTCGATCGGACGTCGCCCCCCCTTGAAAACGCCCTTCACCAGATTGGCGGGCCGCAGGGGATTACCCCAGTCGTCGGGCTTTTGATTCCAGAGGGTCTTGAGCGTTTCATCGAGCGCGTCGACCCGTTCCGGCCGCGTGCTGGGGTCTCCGCCGAAGACCACCATATTGAAGACATCGACCGGGACAAAGCTTGGCCCGTCCCCCTTCGCGAGCGCCCCGTGACAGCCCGCGCATTCAAGTTTTTCCTTGGTACGACCGAGAAACAGGTCGCGCCCCCGGATCACGCTCTCGTGGTCCGACTTAGTCCGAGGAATCGTCGGGTTCATGACCTGGGTCTGGGCCGATTTCCAGCGGTCGAAAACACCGGCCGTGAGCTCCTTGAGAATCTCCTCGCCAAGCGCCTCCGTGTCGTTTTCATCGGAGATCGAACCTTCCTCGATCAAGGCGAGTTCCGTCTCCCCGCGCATCGACAGGAAGATCACGTAATCGACCGCTTGCTGGATCTCGCTCGGGGTCATGAGCGCGTCGAACGCCGGCATGGATGTCCCGGAGAGTCCGTCCCGGATCGTACGGGTCAGGTCGTCGCGGTGCGGGCGAGCTCCACTCGGGGTCGAGGTGAATTTGTAGATTCCCTTCCGAAAATCACGGGGAGGGGGAAACAAAAACGCCGCCGTTGGCCCATCGCCGGCACCCGAAACCCCATGGCAATGCAGGCAATTTCGCCGATAAAGCCCGTATCCGCCAGTCTGCCGGTGGTTCGGATCCGGGCGTCCGTCGGGGAGCTGGTGGTAAATGGGCTCGATTCGCGCCGATTCACCCTCGCCGACCTGCCTGAAATTCGCCAACGACAGGCCGCCGCTCGGAAATCCCGAGTTTTCGGGAACTCGGATCCGTTGCGGGGATTCGCCAAAGATCCTCGCCAGGGCCGCACGAACTTTCGCCTGGAGCGCGGGCTTGCCAGCCAGGTTCGCCTTACCCTTAAGTTCGTGCGTCAGCGCGTCGTTATCGACGTACGAGAGGGGGCCGGCGTTCAAGGAATCCGTGCAGCCGGCCGACGTTACAAGCAAGATCGCGAGGCCCAAGGCCACGATGAATCGTGAGCGCGTAATCACGCCCCATGCCTCCCCAGGAAATAAGCCACGACGACTCGATCTCGCATCGGGAATGCGCTCATCGACCCAGGCCGGACCGTTCCAACCGGGCGCGCCGCGGTGACCGTTCACGGGCGAATTTCGAGGGGGGAAAGCACGGGGCTCGCCGCCACTCTCGACCCATCAAGAGCGCCAGGCTTCATGACGCCTTTCGGTCTCCGAACAATACTAGCCGTCAACAAGGCACACTACAAGGACACGACTGATTTCATAGCTTTCACATTCTTCGAAAACGACAACATCCGCAAAACGATCGGCTCTTGGCCCCGAGCCTGACCGGCTCGCCAAGGACGACTTCTTGGACTTTCCTGGGGCTCACATGCGTGGTAGCGCTTCGTCGGCACTCGCGAAAACGCGATCAAGCCCGCTCGCCAAGGGCAAGGGAGGGCGGTTCATCGAGCGCCGTCCAAGCTATTGGGAGGCGACCCGGCATCCCTTGGCATCGTTGCTTCTGGTCATTCCGATGGCCCTCCTGTACGAAGGAGGGGTCCTCTGGCTCGGGGGGTCGGATGCCGACCAGCTCCGCACTGGGGCGGACGCATGGATGCGTGGCGCGCTTCAAGGGCTCGGTTTTGACGACCGGGGGATCCTGCCGATCCTGCTCGTGCTCGTCCTCCTGGCCTGGCAGGTGGTCGCCTATCGAAATAGTCGCGTCTCGCCCTCGATCGTCCTGGGAATGCTCTTCGAAAGCCTGGTCTGGGCGGTCCTTCTCGTCGTGGCGAGCCGGCTCCTCGAGCGCGGATTTCGGGTTCTGGACCAGGGCTGGTCGCCGGTCCTGGCCCTCACGGCCGCCGAGGGACCGAGCACGCGCGAGATCCTGTCGTTTATCGGGGCTGGTCTCTACGAGGAAACCCTCTTTCGCCTGATTCTGGTCCCGATCTTCTTTCAGGTTCTTCGGTTATGTTATACCCCTTGCACGATCGCGAGCGCCCTCGCGGTGGTCGCCGCCGGGCTCTTGTTCGCTCTCGCGCATCATGCGGGGGCACCCGCCGAGCCGTTTACCTGGTTCGCGTTCGTCTTCCGTTGGACGGCCGGGGTCTATTTCGCGTGGCTCTTCATCCTGCGGGGTTTTGGAGTCGCCGCGGCCGCCCATGCCGGGTATGACATCCTGGTGAGCCTGTCGTTTTAGGGCGGCGAGGCGGGATTCGTGGGGAATCTGGTCCAGGGGTACGTTGTTGCGACTTATCCACCTTTCCGACATCCACGTCTGGTGGGTCCCTTGGAACCCGTTACGCCTTATCGGCAAGCGTCTGATCGGGGCCTCGGCGCTGGCCTTGGGGCGGGCTCGGAGGTTTCGCCTGGAGCGGCTTCCCGACCTGGTCGAGCGGGTTCTGGCTCTCGACCCGGAGCATCTCATCATCACGGGCGACCTGACGACGCTGGCGACTCCCGAGGAATTCGCGATCGCCCGGGCCGCCCTCGCCCCGTTGCTTGCCGACCCCTCGCGGGCCACTGTGATCCCCGGCAATCACGACCGTTACACCCGCGGGGCCGCGCGTGGGGGGCTGTTCGAGCGGGCTTTTGGTGAGTTTTCGCCAGGGGGCTCTTATCCGTGGCTGCGTGTGATCGGGGCGGGGACGGCCATCCTGGGGCTTGATCCCACCCGGCCGGGCTTGACCGCTCGGGGCGTCCTATCGCCTCGCCAGCTCGAGGAGGCCCGCCGGATCCTGGAGCAGTGGCCGCCGATCCCGAGGTTGCTGGTCGCCTGCCACTATCCCGTCATCGCCCCGCCAGCCCAGGCGCGGGCGCTCGCGGGAAAGCCAATGATCGGCTCGCCGGCCCTGGTTCATTGGCTCGAGGGGGTGGGCCGGCACCTGTATCTCTGCGGACACGTGCATCGGGCATGGGCCTTTCGACCCCCGGGCTTGCCCGACCAGCTTTCCCTCAATCCAGGCCCTCCGCTCATGACCGACCCCAGCGGGGATAACCCGCCGGGTTTCCTGGAGGTCAACCTGTACGGCCCTGATGTCCATGTCGTCCGCCACTCGTGGAGCAACGGACGCTGGAGCACGTCTCCCTTTCACGAGGAACGAGGGTTTTTCTCGCTTCGGGCCCTGGAGGGCTCGTGATCAGCCCTTGTTTCGCGCGATCCGGATCAGGCCGCGCGCCCGCGCGAGCCCACGGTCGCGATCGGCGGACGCGAGTTCGGTGGTCGCCTTCGTGGATTCTAGCGCCCTCAGATCCTCCTCGGCCGCCGCGACGTCGACATCCTTGGCGGGGATCGCTCGCGCGGTCAGGATGGTGGCCGAGTCGTCGCGAATCTGAGCGAAGCCGCCATCGACGAAATAGCGATCGACGGTGTCCCCCACGCGCCCCCGGAGCTCGCCAAAGCCCAGCCGCCCGATCAAGGGCGCCCGGCCGGGAAGGATCCCCGCCTCGCCGTCGAAGAGCGGGATCGCGACGAAATCGACCAGGGTGTCGAGCACCGTCCGCTCAGGGGTGACGACCACCAGGTGTATCCGCTTGTCGCCAGGCTTGGACGAGCCCTTCGATTCACCGGCGAAATCAGGGTCGATCGACTTGGCCATGGTCCCCTTCCGATTGACTGGATACCGAAAACGGCGAGCACGCGAGTCGAGCTCGGATCACGCCGACATCTTCTTGGCCTGTTCCTCGGCCTGTTCCACCGAACCGACGTACATGAAGGCCGACTCCGGCAGCGCGTCCCACTTGCCGTCGCAGATTTCCTTGAAGCTGCGAATGGTGTCGGGGAGCTTGGTGTACTGACCGGCCTTGCCCGTGAACACCTCGGCGACGAAAAACGGCTGCGACAGGAACCGCTCGATCCGCCGCGCGCGGTGGACGATGCGCTTGTCGTCCTCGGAAAGCTCGTCAACGCCCAGGATGGCGATGATGTCGCGGAGCTCTTTATAGCGCTGAAGAATCTGCTGCACCCGCCTCGCGACGTGGTAATGCTCCTCGCCGACATACTGGGGGTCGAGGATTCGCGAACTCGAGCCCAGGGGGTCGATCGCCGGGTAGATGCCCTTTTCCGAGATCGACCGCGACAAGACGATAAAGGCGTCCAGAAAGCCAAACGTCGTCGCCGGCGCGGGGTCGGTGAGGTCGTCGGCGGGGACATAGACGGCCTGAACCGACGTGATGGCCCCCTTCTTGGTCGAGGTGATTCGCTCCTGGAGAGCCCCCATCTCGCTGGCCAACGTGGGCTGATAGCCCACGTTGGAAGGCATCCGGCCAAGCAAGGCCGAGACTTCCGACCCAGCCTGGCTAAAGCGGAAGATATTGTCGACGAACAGCAAGGTATCAGCCCCCGTGGCATCGCGGAACCACTCGGCCATGGTGAGGGCGGACAGGGCGACCCGCAACCGAGCGCCCGGGGGCTCGTTCATCTGGCCAAAGCACATGACCGTGCTGTCGATGACCGATTTGCCGGTGCTGCCGATCTTGGTCTCCTGCATTTCGAGCCAGAGATCGTTCCCTTCGCGAGTTCGCTCGCCAACGCCCGCGAACACCGAGAAACCACTATGAACGGAGGCGATGCGGGCGATGAGCTCGGTCAAGATCACGGTCTTGCCAAGTCCCGCTCCACCGAAGAGGCCGATCTTGCCCCCTCGGACAAACGGCGTCAGCAGGTCGACGACCTTGATGCCGGTCTCGAATTGCTCGGTCTTGGGCGAGAGTTCCTCGAACGGAGGGGGATCGCGATGGATCGGCCAGCGCTCGGAGACATTCACCGGTCCACGACCGTCGATGGGATTTCCCAGCAGGTTGAACACGCGGCCAAGCGCCTCGCGGCCGACTGGAACGCTCACCGGACCTCCCGTGTCGATCACTGGCATGCCCCGCACCAGCCCGTCGGTCGAGCCCAGGGCGACGCACCGAACCCGCTTGCCCCCCAGGTGCTGCTGAACCTCGCCAGTGAGGTTGATCATCACGCCCTTGACTTCCGCGTTGACCGTGAGAGCATTATAAATATTCGGCATTTCCCCGTCGAACTCGGCGTCGAACGTCGAGCCGATCACCTGGGAAATGCGTCCCGACTTGGTCGTTTGGGCCATGGCTGTCTTAAGTCCTCGTCGCGCCTCGCGGTTCGGTTCGGATGGAAGGAAGGGGCCGCGTCTCGATGAGAGCCGGCGAGCCCGTAACACGTCGATGATGATTCTTATTCGAGGGCGGCGGCCGCCCCAACGATGTCGGCGAGATCGCGGGTGATCTGATTCTGCCGAGCCCGATTGTATTGCCGGCTCAGTGACTTGGCGAGATCGTCGGCGTTCTTGGTCGCCCCCCCCATGGCCACCATCCGCGCGATCTGCTCGCTCACGGCGGCGTCCAGGAAACACTTGAATAATCGCACCTTGAGCGAGACCGGCACGATCTCCTCAAGGATGCTCCTGGCATCCGGCAAGAATTCGTAGGCGAGCGGCTCGGCCTTTTCCAGGGCCGGCTCGGCCCCCTTCGCCGCCGGTTGGGAGCCCAGGTCAAGCCCCGACACGGGCAATAACGTCCGAACCACCGCCGCCTGCCGCGAACTCGAGATAAACTCGGTGTAGGCCACGTCCAGACGGTCGATCGCGCCCGTCAAATACATCCGGATATAACGGTCCGCCAACACCTCGACCTCGGAGTACTGGGGCTTGTCCTCGAATTGAGTATACGTTTCCTGGGGCGTGATCTTGCGAAACCGGTAGTAACCGATTCCCCGCTTGCCGGCGACCTCCAGCTTGGGCTCGATCCCCCCGGTCTGGTCGTCCAGATACCGTCCGGTGGCCGCCCGCAGCACGTTCGAGTTATAACCCCCCGCCAGCCCGCGATTACTCGTGAGAACCAGGATCAGCGACCGCGCGACCGGCTCTCGAGCGATCAAGAGCGGGTGCGAGACCTCCTGATCGGTCCTACCGAGTTCCGCGACTAGCTCGGCGATCTTGCGCGTGTAAGCCGCCGCCTCGGTGGCGCGGTTGAGCGCCTTCTTGAAGCGGTTGGTGGCGATCAGCTCCATCGTCCGCGTGATCTTGCGGATGTTCTCGATCGCTTTCCGCCGCTTGATGATCGCCCGCGCCTTGGCCATGGATCACACTCGCCTCTCAACCGTCGCCCTGAAAACCACCCGCCCTGAACTCGCCCGAAACCCGCCTTCGCGGCCTTACTTGTAAGACTTGGCCTTGAAATCCTCGACCGCCTGCTTGAGGTCGGCCTCGAGCGCGGGCGTTAGCTTTTTCTCGTTCGCGATCGCCGCTCGAAGCTCCGCCCGGTGCTCGGCGATGTACCGCAAGAGCTCGCTCTCGAACCGAGAGACGTCGGACCGCGCCACGTCGTCCAGGTAGCCCTGGGTTCCGGCGTAGATGCTGATCACCTGATCGACCACGTTCATGGGATGGTATTGCGGCTGCTTGAGCAGCTCAACCATCCGATAGCCACGGTCAAGCTGCCGCTGGGTCGCCTTGTCGAGCTCGGTGCCGAGCTGGGCGAACGCCTCGAGCTCGCGAAACGCCGCCAGGTCCAGGCGGAGGCCGCCAGAGACCTTTCTCATGGCCCCGATCTGGGCCTTGCCGCCGACGCGGGAGACACTGATGCCGACGTCGATCGCGGGCCGGACCCCGGCGAAGAACAGGTCGGGTTGAAGATAGATCTGGCCGTCGGTGATCGAGATCACGTTGGTGGGGATGTAGGCCGACACTTCCCCTTCCAGTGTCTCGATGATCGGCAGCGCGGTGAGCGAACCCCCCGAGGTGGTCGTCTTCGCGACCTTGTGCCCCTGGGGATAGTGCTCCTTGAGATCATGGGCGGCTTCCTCGGCCCCCGGGACGCCAATGTAGACCTTTTTGTTGACCCCCATCGTCTTGTCGATGGGATCCTGCTTTGCCTCGGGAACAATCACATAATGATTCGCGAGCTTGGCCGAGCGCTCAAGCAACCGCGAGTGAGCGTAAAACACGTCGCCAGGATACGCCTCGCGACCAGGCGGCCGGCGAAGCAACAGCGAGACCTCGCGATAAGCGACCGCTTGCTTCGAGAGATCGTCGTAGACCACGAGGGTGGGCAGGCCAAGCTCGTACATGAAATACTCGGCCATCGCGCAGCCCGAGTAGGGGGCGACATACTGGAGCGGCGCCGGGTCGCTGGCGCCGGCGGCGACCACGATCGTATAGTCGAGAGCCCCCTTCTGACGCAAGACCTCGACCAGGCCGGCCGTGGTCGATTCCTTCTGCGCGATCGCGACGTAGACGCAGATGACCCCCGTCCCCTTTTGATTCAGGATGGCGTCGATCGCGATCGCCGTCTTGCCCGTCTTGCGGTCGCCGATGATCAGCTCGCGCTGACCACGGCCGATCGGCGTCATGGCGTCGATCGATTTGACCCCGGTCTGAAGCGGCTCGTCGACCGGCTGGCGGTCGGCAATCCCAGGAGCGATCGATTCCAGCGGCCATGACTTATCCGTGAGCACGGGGCCCAGGTCGTCGATCGGCTCGCCCAGGGGGTTGAGCACCCGCCCAATCATGGCCTCCCCCACCGGAACTCGCAGCAGCGAGCCCGTGGCCTCGACCAGGTCCCCTTCCTCGACTCGGGTGTAATCGCCCAGCACCATCACGCCGACCGAGTTTTCCTCGAGATTGAGCGCGAGCCCTTTCACGCCCCCCTTGAAAACGACCATCTCGCCGCTCATGAGACCCGAAAGCCCGTGAACCCGCGCGATGCCGTCACCCACCTCCAGCACGCGACCAACCTCGGCGCGCGTGACCTCGGGGGTGAATTTCTCGATCTCACTCTGAATGACTGAACTGATCTCGTCGGCTCTGAATTTCATGCGTCTTTCCTTGGATCAGACGTTGGCGAAGCGTTTCGAGTCGATTCTTGAGCGAGGCGTCGTAGCGCTGATCGCCAAGCTGGATCACAAGCCCCCCCAGGAGCTCGGGATGAATCGAAATTTGAAGCAGGGGCTCAAGACCGGTGGACTGGGCGAGCCCGTCTCGCAACCGCGCGACCTGCTCGTCCGACAGCGGCGACGCCGATCGAACCGAAACCGGAACCCGGCGGCATTCGCGGTCCCAGAGGATCTTGGCCTCGCGAGCGACCCCCGCCAGGAGATCGAGCCGCCCATGACGGTTCAAGACCCGCAGGAATCGCATGACAAGGTCGCTGGCCTTTCCCTGGAAGACGTCGACCAGGATCCGGTCCTTCTCGGTGATCGAAATCTCGCTCGAGCCCAGGATCTCGGCGAAGCGGGGAAACCGCTCAAGCACGTCCCCCACGATCTCCCCAAGCTCGTCGACCACGACCTGAACGTCGCCTTGACCCCGCGCGGCCGCGACCAGGGCGACCGCGTAGGGACGAGAGCGCTCGGCGGCCAAGGCCAGAGCGGTGAACCCCTTGGATCCCGGCTCGATCTGGATCATCGGTCCGGTCCTTTCGTCGCGGCCGCGAGCCGAGGAAGCTCCGCCACCGCGGCGTCGAACAGCCGCCGCTGATCCGTTTCGTTAAGCTGCGTCGAGAGCACCCGGCCGGCAACCTGAACCGCCAGGCTCGCGGTCGTCTCCCAGATTTCCCCAAGCGCTTGATCACGGGCGGACGCGATCTCGCGCTGGGCCCGAAGCCGGGCCGCGTCGGCCTCGACCTGGGCCTGTTTCGTGATCCGCTCGGCGACCGCCACGGCCTCGCGCCGAGCCTGGTCCAGGATGCCCCGAACCTCCTCGCCCGCCTTGGCCATGAGCTTTTTATGCTCAACCAGGAGCGCCTCGCTGTCGTTTCGCGCTCGCTCCGTGTCCTTCAGAACGTGCTCGAAATGATCTTCTCGTTGTTTCAAGCCCTCGATCAAGGGCTTCCAGGCGTATTTGCCCAGGATCGCCAGCAACCCGGCGAAGACCAGGACCGTCCAGAACGCCAGGGCCGGCTCGGGGGACAGAGGGTTCATCATCTCGGTGGACTCATCATCGACGACTTCACGGAGGATCTCGGCCTGGGACGCCTCGCCAGGACCACCGGGCACCCCTTGAGCGACCGGATCGCCGGCGTGTTTCGTATCCTTTTCTTGATCCGCGAACACCACGCCCCATCCCGAAGTGGCGAGGACGCACAACGTCGCGCGAAACATCAAGAGCCAACTTGAACGAAGCAACATGGATCAAGCACCCGAGTCGCGAGAGGACGAAGGAAGGTCCAACCGAGCGATTCCGTCCACGGAACCGAGCCATCGCCGGCGCGCCGGCTCGCGAGCCCGTGCGCCGAGGAGGCGGGAATATCCCGTGATCTCCGCCTTAACGACCGAACAACACCTCGAGGATGATGATCACCAGCGCGAAAAACGCGACACCCTCGATGAGGGCGGCCGCGATGATCATCGCCGTCTGGATCGTTCCCGAGATCTCCGGTTGTCGAGCCATGCTCTCGACCGCCCCCTTGCCGATCAATCCAATGCCGAGCCCGGCCCCAATAATCGCCAGACCGCAGCCGATCGCCTTCAAATCGGCCGAGGGGGCGGCGTCCGCCGCGTGAGCCGATCCCGCGGCCACCAACAACAAACCCGCGAACAGAACCATGGTCTTGAAACGCTTCATCGGTACCCTGACTCCTCTTTGCGAAAACGAAACGCTACGTTCGGAAAAGATCGCGGGAGATTCGCCGCCCACCCCGCCCGTAAGCGGGAAGAACCCTGATCGCCCGACGCGAGAACCCTCGCTCCGCGGCCCCGAGCATCGCCCCGGAACCATCAACCAGCCCCTCTCGCTCGACGTCAGTGAGGATGGAGGGCCGAGCCTATGAACAACGCTGACAAAAACGTGAAGATGTAAGCCTGCAAAAACGCGACGAACAGCTCCAGGATGCTAAGCAGGATCACGCCCACGAGGCTCGCCGGGGCGACAACGAAGAAAGGGAACGAAAAAAGCTTGACCATCAGGATGAACCCGAGGATCACCGATAATACCACGTGGCCAGCGAACATGTTCGCGAAAAGCCGAATGGATAGCACGATGTGGCGGATGAAAAGACCCGCGATCTCGATGACGAACATCAGACCCCACAGAGGCTTGTAAAGAGCCTTGGGAACGTCGATGTGGGGAACCACGCCAAGCCAGAAACCGGCCACCCCCATTTCCTTCATTCCCGATGAGACCACCAGGATGAAGGTCGCCAGCGCCAGGACGCCGGTCACGCTGACGCTCGCGGTCGGCGAGCTACCCCCCGGGATCATCCCCAGGAGATTGCAGATCAGCACGAAAAAAAAGCTCGTCCAAAGATAAGGCAGGAAACGATCCGCCGCGTGCCCCCCGATCGCCGGCCGCGCGACCTGGTCACGAATGAAAAGCAACATCGCCTCGAACAGATTGGGACCGAGGCCAACAGCGCGAGGTCGCGACGCCAGGTGCCTGGCCAACGGCAACAGAACCAAAACCATGAACAAACCCGCGAGGAGCTCCATGACCATGAACCGCGTGAGCTGAAACCCGAAAACCGAGGGGAGCTCGATCGTGTGCTCGAAATGCGGGGGCGAAAACCACGGGAGCTCGAGGCTCGGGTGATCTTGGACGTGAGTCAGTGGGTTCTGCGCGTGTCCTGGCATGCGTATTGATGTCGCTCAAGTTTAACTATTTAGTTTCGTCCGTCAACTCGGGGTATCACGCTCGTGTTGGCTGGCGTCGAGGAATCGCACGGCATCCTCGCCGATCCCTTACTCTCGATCGCCAGACTTCCCTGGGGGCCGACCGCCGCCGAGCCGTATCGTATGGGCGATTCCCAGGACGAATCCCACCACCGCCCCAACCAGGGTGGCACCCGGACTCGTCCCAAATCGCCGATCACAGAGAAAGCCCAAAACGCACGGAAGGGTGAATTCCAACCCAATCGTCGTCGCGAGTGTCGCCAGGGCGAATCCCTGGGCAACTCGCGACCGATCATCGCTGGAACGCCCCATTCACGACGCCTCCGAACCCGACCCACATCGCACGAAATCGCCCCTCGCCATCTGTGAGGGACTTTCGTGAATCACGATGCCTGTTCGAGTCCACGAGAGATGGTCGTTTCAATCAGACATCCTAGTTATACCGCCCACTCTCCACCTGTCAACGGCCTGGTTGCCGACTTCGCGATTTTTTTCACAATCTTTCCTCCCCGCCTAGCGGCCAGGGGATCCTGGGAAACCAACGAGGACCTCGGGTTGACCCAGATCACCGTCGCCATCGGTCACGATTTCGGTAGCACTGTACGTTTTCGCACAACCCCGCTCCATTGGACGGTTGACAGCGACCAGTCGAGTTTGGTAGGAATTGAGTGGCGATGGTCGCCATCGATCCTCAAACGCGATGATTCCACGGGATGACGTGCCCACTGTACATACCAGCCTCGGGGTCCCGTCATGATTCAGTCTGTCCTTATCGTTTTAGCTCGATCCGCCTGATCAAGCGGCGTCAGACCGGTTTTACCGCGTTTGACGGCCGCTTGTTTCGTTTCAAGCCTTCAGCCTTCCAGCCTCGGTAGCAAGGGTTCAGCGGCAAGACAATCGGTCGGTTTCGTGAAACTCTGGTCAAGGGAGAGCCTTGCGAGATTCCGGCTTACACGGGAGTAATCCGGCCCCCTCCACTCACGGATGAATGGTATTCTCATTCACATTCATCTTCCGGGATGACCGTTGGTCATTTCTTGGAAGTCGCGGGAGTGGCGACCTCATGACAGCAGAATCGCTCAAAGAGATGAATAAGCGGCGACTGGCCCAGATCGCCAAGGAACAAGGGGTCGCTGGCTGGCATGCCATGCGTAAGGATCAACTGATCCGATCCCTGACCGCGTCGCGGTCGGGGTCGAAAAAAGCAACGGTGAAGCCACGTCAGGCGGTGAAGCCGGCGATCCGTTCGAGGGCTGACCAGGCTCGTGACCGATCCCAGGCCGGGGTTCGCGGCGTCCGCCTGGGGCAGTCCGACGCTCCGGCGATTGTCTCGGTTCAGACCTTGGATCATGGCTGTGTCAAGGACCGGATCATTGTCTTGACGCGTGATTCATATTGGTTGCATGCCTACTGGGAGCTCTCGCGCACGACCCTGGCTCGTGCCCAGGCCGCCCTGGGTCAGGACTGGCACGCGGCCCGGCCGATCTTGCGCGTGGTCGACGTCACGAGCGAGGACACCACCTCCGCGACCGAGCGGCATGTCCGCGACATTCCGATTCATGGTGGTGTGAATAACTGGTACATCGACGTCGTCAATCCTCCGCGATCGTATCGTGTCGACGTGGGTTATTTGTCGCGCAGGGGTAAGTTCTACGTCCTCGCGCGGTCGAACGTCGCCACGACACCCAAGGTCGGCGCCGCCGACGCCTTGGACGAGAACTGGGCGAATGTGCGGAGGCAGTTCGATCGTGTCCAGAATCCGTCGTCGCAGGGGGGCTCGACCAATTCCAACGGCGCGCCCATCGATCTCCGTGACCTGCTTGAGGAGCGGCTTTCCCGGCCCACGAGCGCTCCGGCCCTCCGCGGCCTGGCCATGGGTTCGCTGGGACCTCTTGGCGAGTCGTTCCACTTTCAGATCGAGGCCGAACTGATCGTGCATGGCTGTACCAAGCCCAACGCCAAGGTCACTCTACAAGGCGAGCATGTCCAGCTTCGTGACGACGGCACGTTCACCGTGCGGTTTGGACTCCCGGACTCGCGCCAGATCATTCCCGCCGTGGCCTCAAGCGCCGACGGAATCGAGGAGCGAACCATTGTCCTGGCCATCGAGCGAAATACCAAGGAGCTCGAGCCCATGATTCACGACTGCAACGAGGTTTGATCGACCTTCTCATGCTCGTCACGGACCGATCCGTACCTCACGCCGCGCGCCCGCCCCGTCATCGTGGAGGCTCGCGGCGTTCCTTTTTTACGTGGTCGAAACGGGCCCGCCCCTCGTCGCTCCCGGGCTCGTGCCCGAATCGACCTCGCGACACCTTGGTGGAGACTGGCCGGTGAGTCTTGATCTTCGTGCGATTCTCAGGGATTGGGAGTACGCCCCCGACCGTCTCCAGGCTCGCATCATCGTCGGTGATGACGGGCTCGAAAGGATCCAGGTCCGCATTGATCTCGGGATCATGCAGCTCGAGCTGGACGGTCGCCCCGACGGCGACCGTCCGCATGGCCGCGAATCTTTGCTCGACCATTTCGAATCGCTCGCCGCCGAGTCGGGCGAGAGCCGCTTCAGGCTCGACCCGGAGGCGTGTGCGTCCCTGATGCGTGAGGGATTGCAGTATTATCATCGATATCTCGCGGCCTTTCATCTCGAGCGGTATCCGATCGTCGCGCGCGATGCCGAGCGCAATCTTAGGCTCTTCGCCTTTGTCCGTGCCCACGCCCAGCGCGATCGCGACAAGATCGAGTTTGACCAGTACCGCCCGTATGTCGTGATGATGCGAACCCGGGCCTTGGTCGCCGTCGAGCTGGCCCGCAAGGACCACCGGAAGGCGCTCGCGTTCATCGATGAGGGGGTCAAGGAGATCCGTGGCTTCTTGAAGGAGTACGGGCAGGAAAACAAGGAGGCCGAGTGTAATGAGATCCAGTTCCTGGCTCGGCTCAAGCGCGATGTCGAGTCCGAGCGCGCCTTGGGGCCCCTTGAGCAGCTCGAGCGCGAGCTTGAGCGTTCGATCCAGCTTGAGCACTACGAGGACGCCGCTCGGATCCGCGATCAGATCCGCCGCCTGGGTGAAACCGACGCGGCCAGTCCCGCCGTCTCGTGATCACGGCCACCGGTTGATGAGCTGACGCGCGGGCCCGCGTGACCCGCCCACCCACGAAAGCCGTCCCCACGATCCTTGGGCCGCTGATATCATGGTCCCAGAGGGGGCAACTCGATGAGAGCGAACTCGACACCCAGATCCCGCTTCCAATCGACCGGATCGCCGATCTCCATCGTCAATTCGGCGTCGAGCGACTGGATGTGTTCGGATCGATCCTCCGCGAGGATTTCCGTCCCGACAGCGACGTCGATTTCCTCGTGATCTTTCGCGACAATGACCACGGTCCTTGCCTGTCCAAGCTTCAGAACTTCGAGGACGAACTCGAGCAATTCATCGGGTGCCACATCGACCTGGTCGGCCGTCGGGCGGTTGAACGGAGCCCAAATGATCTCCTACGCCAACGCATCCTCTCAACCGCGACCCCGGTCTCCGTGGAAGGTTAGCGCCTACGTCCGCGGCGACGATCTCGACAAGGTCTGGGTGGCGGCGACCGAGGGACTTCCCGCGCTGCTCGAGGCCCTTCAACCTCACGTACCTCCGGAAGAGGGCCAGCCAGACCGATCCAAGGGGTGATTCCGCGCCCTCCCCGGGCGGCATGTCTTCATTTGAAGGCTTGGCTCGATCCTTTGTGCATTCCCCTTGAATG